>DASYXP010000187.1:0-2255 GCA_035934835.1 Gemmatimonadales bacterium
CATTTCGACGCTCTCCGACACCGACATCAAGGAACTGGAGAATTTCCTGCAGGGCGACGTGGGCCCCGCCGCGACGGGGAACGAGCAGGTGGGCAGCGCCATCTCCCGGGGGGTCCGGCGGATCCTGCTGCAGGTGGCGGGGCTGCCGAACCTCCGCCTGGAAAAGCAGTCCTCGACCTTCAAAGTCCGCTGAACAACTCCCGCCATGCCCGCGCCACGTCCTGGACCTCGATCTCGGCCACCAGCCCGCCCGGCGAACTGAACAGCACCCGCTGGCGCGTGCTGAGGGGCCGGAACTGGTCGCACTCGGGGCGCTTGTCGCGGTAGAGCGCCACGATCGGACGGTCGAAGATGGCCGCCAGGTGCACGATCGAGGTGTCCACCGTGAGCACCGCGTCCATCCGCCGCACCAGCGCCGCCACGTCGAGGATCGAGCCTGCCGGCGTCCGCCGCACCTGGACCCCCTTGGACGCCACGGCCTGCTCGATGCGGGCGGCCGCCTCCCGGTCCTCCGGCGCCGCGCTCAGCCAGAACCGGGTGCTACGCTCGGCCGCGAGCCGCGGTAGCAGCTCGATCCACTTGGCCTCGGTCCAGTACCGGATCGGAAGCCCCGCCGAGATGTTCACGAACACCTCGAACGGCGCACGGGCGCCGACGACGCCGGCGGCCCGCGCCTCGGCGGCCTCGGGCACGCCGATCGAGAGCCGGGGCGGCCGGGTCCAGGGCACGCCCAGCAGGTCGAGCGGAGCCATCATCATCTCGCTGAAGTGCCGCATCGGGTCGGTCGGAGGGCGCACCAGCAGCTGGAAGGGTCCGCCGCCGGGGCGGTTGAACCCGACCTTCACCCGCGCGCGCACCGCCTGCGCGATGAGGGTCTGGTTCCGGCTGAAATGATCCTTGGGATCGAGCCAGGCGTCGAAGACCCGGTCGCGCTGGCGGAGGCAGAACGACAGGATCCGCAGGGGATGGCGGTCGAAGACGAGCACCCGGTCGATGGCCGGGTGCGCGCGCGCCATCCCGCCCGCGCGCGGGCCCACGACCACCGTCAGTTCCACGTCGGGATCGTGGGCCTTGATGGCGTTGAAGAGGCCGGTGGTGAGGAGGAAATCGCCCGCCCGGCCGGGCGAGAGGACGCCGTACTGCCGCCGGGCGGCACCACCCGCCACGCTCAGCGTCCGCCGAGCGCCCGGAGCGCCTCCGGCCCGTAAAAGAGCCGGATGTACTTCGACTGGATGGGAGTGAGGCTCCGCACCGCCCAGGCGAGGTGCACGAAGTGCGGCTCGTGCGGCACGGTGTGCGGGTGCATCCCGCACTCCTCCGGCAGGTGGTTCCCCTTGCGGGTGTTGCAGCTGCTGCACGCCGTCACGACGTTGGTCCACTCGTTCCCGCCGCCGCGTGAGAGCGGCACCAGATGGTCGCGCGTCAGGCACTCGCGCGGCCGGAGCTGCGCCTGGGTCCGCTGGCAGTATTGGCAGCTGTAGTTGTCGCGGGCGAAGAGGAACGTGTTGGTGACCTGGCGGCGGAACCGGCGCGGCACGTGCACGAACTTGACCAGGCGGATGATCGACGGCCTCGGCAACGTCAGGCGCTCGCTGCGAATGACCTCATGCCGGTCCGCCTCGACGACCTCGGCCTTGCCCTCGATGACAAGACGGAGCGCCCGGCGGACCGGCACCATGGTCAGCGGCTCGAACGATGCATTCAACGCGAGGCAGCGCACCCCGTTCCTCCTCGTGGACTCAACCTCAAGGGCGATAACCACTTGCCTTGTAGCGTAACGGCGGTACTTCCGGCGGGCAAGGGGAACGCGCCCAACGCGGTGCGCGCTACCGGATGATGGCCTTGAGGCGCTCGGCCACGCCCATCCGGGCGCGTTCGCTCCGGGTCACGACCAGGATGGTGTCATCCCCGGCGATCGTCCCGATCACGTCCTCCCACCCCGCCTGGTCGAGCGCCGCCGTCACCGCGCCAGCCGCCCCCGCCGCGGTCTTGAGCACTACCAGCGGGCCCACACCGTCCACCGACAGGAGGAGCGCCGGCAGCAGCTTTTCCAGCGGCGGCCGCGGGGTGGAGTCCTCCGGGCGGGCGTAGAACCCGCCGCCAGCGGGATCCGACAGCTTGACCAGGCCGAGCTCGCGCAGGTCGCGGGAGAGCGTCGCCTGGGTGACGTCGACGCCGTGGCGCGCCAGCGCGGAGCGGAGGCGGTCCTGGTTCTCGATCCGCTCCTCGGAAATGACGCGGAGGATGAGGGCGTG
>DASYXP010000214.1:0-2936 GCA_035934835.1 Gemmatimonadales bacterium
TGGGGATCTTCCTGCGCCTTGGGGCCACCGCGTTCGGGGGCCCGGCCGCCCACGTGGCGCTGATGGAGGAGGAGTTCGTGCGCCGGCGCGGGTGGATCTCGCGCAGCGGGTTCCTCGACCTCGTCGCAAGCGCCCAGCTCATCCCCGGCCCCAACTCGACCGAGCTGGCCATCCATCTCGGCTACCGGCGGGCGGGGTGGCGCGGACTCCTCGCCGCGGGCGCCGGGTTCACCCTGCCGGCCGTGCTCCTCACCGCCCTGCTCGCGTGGGGCTACACCCGCTTCGGCACGCTCAGCGGCGTGGCCGGCGCGCTGGCCGGCGCCAAGGCGGTGGCGTTCGTCGTGGTGCTCCGGGCGCTCTGGGACTTCGGTCGGTCGGCGCTCACCACACGCTGGCGCATCGCGCTCGGCGTCGGTGCGTTCGCCGCGAGCCTTCTCGGCGCCGACGAACTCCTGATCCTGGCGCTTGCGGTGGTGGCCGGGCTCGCGCTGGCCTCGCGATCGCGCGTGCAGGCAACGCTCGTCCCAGTCTGGTTCGCGCCTGCCCTCCCCGCGTCGCCCGCCTTGTCCGCCCTCTTCTTCACCTTCCTCAAGTTCGGGGCGGTGCTCTTCGGCAGCGGATATGTGCTGCTCGCCTTCCTCCACGGCGACCTGGTGGACCGACTCCACTGGCTCACCGACCGCCAGCTGCTCGATGCGGTGGCCGCGGGGCAACTCACGCCCGGTCCGGTCTTCTCGACCGCCACGTTCGTGGGCTATCTGGTGGCCGGCGGCCGCGGCGCCGCCGTCGCGACCATCGGGATCTTCCTGCCGGCGTTCGCCTTCGTGGCGGTGAGCGGGCCGCTCATCTCCCGCTGGAAGGACGCGCCGGCCTTCCGCGCCGCGCTCGATGCGGTCATCGCCGCCTCCCTTGGCCTCATGGGGGCGGTCACCGTACTTCTCGGCCGCACCGGGATCACGTCGTGGGCCACGCTGGGTCTCGCCGCAGCGGCGGCGTTGGCCCTCTGGCGCTGGCGGCTCAACGTGGCGTGGGTGCTCGTGGCAGGCGTGGCGATCGGATGGCTGATGAGGTGACCGGGAAGTCCACGCGCCCATTCACGCGGCGGTGCATGCGGAGGTTCACGCGGCAGTATACGCGGTCGTGCACGCGGTCCCTGATCCGCTCTACCCCCTCCCCACGCCCCCGCTAGATTACTCCGCGCCGAGGCGTGGTGGCCGAGTGGTTGAAGGCACCGGTCTTGAAAACCGGCAAGCCCGCAAGGGCTTCGTGAGTTCGAATCTCACCCACGCCGTGCGTGGCAGTGAACAGGCAACAGACAACGGACAACAAATGACAGGCAACGGGAGAGCGTTGAACGCGAAGCGGCGCGGCCCGGCTTCCCGTTGTCCGTTGTCTGTTGTCCGTTCACCTCTTGACCATCAGCGCAACGTTCGCTACAGTTACCGCCACAACCGAAGCCCGTGGTCATTTGCCGCTATTGCAGCCACGTTAAACAACTGCTAAAACGCGACCGCCTGGCGGCAGTCTTACGCCGGGCATTTCGTTTTGTACCAGTTGATGGAGCGCCGATGCGCCCAGCCGTGCTGCACGCAATGGAGATGCGAATGACCGCCGATGCTTTCGGGCCGGACGGGAGTTCGCGCTTGCGCGCGACATAACTGGCGACGTCTTCGCTGGTCCCCGACCCCGGCCCTCGCGATGAGGCCCGGGGTCTTCTGTTGCGGAATGGCGCCGGCCACGTGGGTCTCATTGCTGACCTTGCTCTAAGCCCTAAGCTCTAAGCCTCAAGCGCTAAGCCCCCAGCCCTTCCTGGAGCGATTGATGTCCCACCTGCTCGTCCTCAAGTTCGGCGGCACGGCACTCGGCACCCCAGCACGTCTCCGCCGAGCCGTCCGTCGCCTGGCCGCCCACCGGACCGCCGGCGCCGAGGTGGTCGCAGTGGTGAGCGCCTCCGGCCACACCACCGACCGGATCCTCCGCACGCTCGTCCGGGTGCGGAATGGCGCCGACGCCCCCGCCACCCGGGAGACCGACCGCGCCCTCTCTACCGGCGAGGAGCTCTCCGCTGCGATCGTCGCCGCCGGACTCAGCGCGCTGGGCCACCCGGCCCGCAGCTTCCGGGGCGGCGAGGCGGGCCTCCGCGCCGAGGGGCCCTTCGGAGGCGCCACGCTGGTGCAGTTCGATCCGGCGCCCCTCTGCCAGTGCCTGGCGGCGGGTGTGGTCCCGGTAGTGGCCGGATTCCAGGGCGCTGGCCGGGACTCCGACACGCGCACCCTGGGTCGCGGCGCATCGGACCTGACGGCGGTGTTCCTTGCCGCCCGGCTCGGCGCGGCGGAGTGCCACATCATCACCGACGTCGACGGCGTCTACGATTCGGATCCGCGGCTGGCCGCCGACGCACGTCGCCACTCCCTTCTGACCCACGCCGCGCTCCTGTCGCTCGCCGAGGAAGGGGCCGAGATAGTGCACGCGGGCGCGGCGCGGGAGGCACTCACGTCGCGGGTGCCGCTGCAGGTCTACAGTTACACCGCCCCGCTCCGCCATCGGACGGGGACCTGGATCAGGGAGGGTGCCGCGTGATCTCGCATCGGATCGTGGGGCCGGCCGACGCGCCGGTGGTCATCGCGCTGGGCGGGATCTCCGCCGGCCGGAACGTCACCCGCGCCGACGATGGCACGCCCGGCTGGTGGGACGACTTCGTCGGTCCGGCCCGCGCCATCGACACCGACCGCTTCCGGGTGCTCGGCGTCGACTGGCTCGACGCGCCGTCGCCGATCTCCACCGAGGCGCAGGCCGACGCGATCGCCGAGCTGCTCGACACGCTGGGGGTGCCGCGGCTCCACGCGTTCGTGGGCTCATCGTACGGCGGGATGGTCGGCCTCGCCTTCGCCGCCCGCCACCCCTCACGGCTCGGGCGCCTCGTGTGCATCAGCGCC
>DASYXP010000232.1:0-5552 GCA_035934835.1 Gemmatimonadales bacterium
GGGCGCCGGCGGCGCTCACGGTCACCCGCACGCGGCCGCCGGCCAGGTCCGGGACGATGCCGAGCCGCTCGATGTGCGCCACCGGCACCGGCTCGAGCCATACCGTCTGCCAGATCCCGGTGACGGCGGTGTACCAGATGCTGCCGGGCTTGAGCACCTGCTTGCCGCGCGGCTGGCCGCCGGAGTCGGTCGGATCGGTCACCTGGACCACGATCTCCTGGCTCCCGGATGCGGCGAGCGCGGACGTCACGTCGAAGGTGAACGGGTCGTAGCCGCCCACGTGTCGCCCGGCGACCTTGCCGTTGACCCAGACGGTGGTGCTCCAGTCCACCGCCCCGAAGTGCAGGAGCCAGCGGGTGCCGGCGGCGGGCCGGACCTCGACCCGGCGCCGGTACCAGAGCGCCTGGCTCGGCAGCACCGGGCGCCGCACGCCGGACAGCTGGGACTCGACCGCGAACGGCACCACGATCCGCCCATCCCAGTGTTCGGGACGCGCGGCGTGGCCGTCCTGTATGGCGTAGTCCCACGGCCCGTTCAGGTCCAGCCACGAACTGCGGCGCATCTCGGGGCGCGGATACTCGGGGAGCGGGTGCAGGGTGTCGACGGCGGCGGCCCAGCGGGTCACGAGCGGCGACTGGGCCGACGCGACGGAGGCGGTGAGCGCGAAGAGCAGAAGAAGCACGGAAGCGGATCGGCGGATCGGCATCGCAATCACACGGGTGAGGGGATGGGCGTAACTTACGGCTGGTCGGCCGACATCGCCACGCACCGGTTGACGCGCCGCGCCCGGCCGGGAAGCTTGCAGCGTCCCTCCTCAGGTGAGATCCCGTGATCGCGCTCGTCCCATCCCTGCTCGCACTCACCACCGCGTTCGGCGCCGGCAGGCCCATTGCGCCACGGCCCGCGGTCATGGCCACGTTCGGTCCCCGCGGCCTGGCGGAGATCCGCGACCGGCGGAACGGCGCCGTGTGGCGCCTCCGTGCGGATGGCTTCCGGGTGGTCATCGACGGGAAGGCGTACGACAGCGCGGACCTCCCGGCGCCGACGCGCTCGGCCACCGGTGGCCGCACCGCGTATCGATGGAAGGCCGGTCCATACGTGATCGACGCCGTCTACGAGACACGGCCCGACTGGGCCTTCGTGAGCAAGCAGCTCAGGGTGACGGGCTCGGGCACCTGGCGGGTGGACAGCGTGACCCCGCTCCGGCTGGAGTTCGAAGCGACCCCCGCCGATGTCCACACCATCCCCGCCACGAACGGCGAACTCGACACCGGCGCCTGGGGTGCGGCCATCCGCACCGGCCGCGGCCCCGGCCTGCTGGCGCTGGTCCAAGATCCCTTCCTCTCAATCGGCCACAGCGCCCGCCTGGTGTCGGTGTCCTATGCTCCCGCGATGCCGTGGACCGCCGCCAACGGCGCGTTCCCGGCCGACCGCGCGCTCCTCGTCCCGTACCAGGCCACCGGTCGCCGGCTCCCGGCCGCGATGGCGCCGGAGTGGGCGTGGCATCCGGAGGGCGCCACGGATGGCCTGGACGAGGCGGAGGTCTCGGGGTTCACGGACGCGGTGCGCGCCTTCCTCATCGCCCCGCCGACGCACCCGACGGACGTGTTCGTCGGCTGGACTGCCAACGACTACCAGGTCGACGTCGGCACCGCCGACGGTCAGGCCGAGTACCACCGGATCCTTGACCGCGCGGCGGAACTCGGCGCCCGCTACGTGCTGTACGCTCCGGCCAATTCCACCCTCTCCACACGCGATGAGAGCGTGGACGACTGGCACTGGGAATACGTGCTCTGGTTCGGGCTTGGTCCCCGCATCCGGCGCGGCGATTGGCGCCCCGACCGCGACACGCTCCCCGCCTCCGTCAAGGGAATGATCGACTACGCCGGGAGCCGCGGGCTCAAGCTCCTGGCCTACGTGTATCCGGTGATGCCCTTCGCCGCCGACTCGAGCTGGATCGTGTCGCCCCCCGACGCGCCGGACCGCCACTACGCCAACCTCGCCAGCCGCGCGCTGCAGGATTGGCTCGTCACCCAGCTGACGGCGTTCTACCGGCGCAACGGCATCGGCGGATACTCCTTCGACCACACCTTCCTCGACCTCCCCGGCGCCGGGACCTATGCCCAATGGTGGGGATGGCGACGGGTGATGGAAGGGCTCAAGCACCGGAATCCCGGCATCGTGATCGACGGGCGCCAGGCGTACCAGCTCTACGGCCCCTGGTCGTGGCTTGCGGGGACGTATCCGCACCCCACCGGCACCGACGAGCAGCCGGAGAGCTTCGTGCCTTTTCCCGACCTCCACATCGACCGGGTCTCGGCCGACCGCGAGCGCTACACCGCGTACCGTTACCGCAACTACGAATTCGCGCCGAGCGAGCTGGTGCCCGGCTTCATGACGCACCAGACCCCGCGCGCCGACGCCACCGGGCGGATGCCGGAGCGGAAGACCCCGCGCGGCGGGGCGCTCACCCCCTTCCGCACCCGGGACTGGGACTACCTCGGCTGGCGCTACTCGGTGCTCTCGTCGATCGCGGTGGCGGGGTGGAACAACGTCATCAACGACATCCCGGCGCGGGACCTGGCCGAGGACACGCTCTTCCGGGCCGAGGACGGCGCGTGGCTCCGCGGGTGGCTCGCGTGGGCCGATGCCCACCGCGAGTTCCTGCGCCTCACCCGCACCATCCTGGGCCCGCCCGGCTTCGGCAAGATCGACGGCACCGCGGCCATCGATGGCGATTCCGGCTACGTGTTCCTCTTCAACCCGAACGCCACCACGACAGGCACACGGGTGGTGCTGGACTCCGTGCTCGGCCTCCGCGCCGGAGGGCGCTGGGTCGTCACCGAACTCGAGCCTCTGGCCGGTCGCCACCTGCCCCGGCCAGGCCGGGGGATCTGGTCCACGGGAGACACACTGGCCGTCGAGGTCCCGCCGGTCACAGCGCTCGTGCTCCAGGTGAGCCCGGCGCCAGCACCGATCGGCGCGCCGGTCCTCTTCGGCGCGCCGGGCTCCGCGCGGCTGGCCGGGGACACGCTGGCGCTCGACGGGATGCGCGGGACGGCCGGGACCGATGCCGACGTTTCTGTCCTGCTCCCGGCGGGCGCGCGGGTGAATACTGTCCGCGTCGACGGTGCCGTGGCCACTGACGTCCGGATCGCCGCGAATATCGTGACCGTGCCGGTCCGCTTCGCCGGCGCTGCGTTCGGCCCCGACGAACGGGTGGGCGCCTACGACTCCACGTTCACCGGCGGCGCGTGGCACGCCACCTTCACGGTCCCCTCGCGCGTGTTCGACCAGCTGGCCCGGCGGGCGCGGGAGTGGCCGGTGCCGTGGACGGCGGACGATCACGCCACGCCGTGGCTCGTCCCCGAGCGGCTGCTGCTGTACGCCCAGTTCGCGGAGCCGGACGACCGGTGGGAGCTCAGGATGTGGATCGACGGGCGCCCGGTCGAGGTGAAGAAGGCGTACTCGTCGGTGCGCCCGGTGCGCCACGATTTCGTGGGCTTCTATGCCGACGTGTCGCTCCTCACCGCCGACCGGCCCCATCAGGTGGAGCTCGAGGTGCCGGCGGTCCGCGCGGGGCAGTTCCAGGGGCTCTTCTTCGAGAACGTCGAACCCCAGTACACCACGGCGGTGCCACGATGACCGAACGCGCACCCCTTCCCGTCCGTCCCCTCGGCACCACCGGGATGGACATCACCCGCGTCGGGCTCGGCGCCTGGGCCATCGGCGGCGGGGACTGGCAGTTCGGCTGGGGCCATCAGGATGACGCCGAGTCCGTGGCCGCCATCCGGCACGCCGTGGCCCGCGGGATCAACTGGATCGACACCGCCGCGGTGTACGGGCTGGGACACTCGGAAGACGTGGTGGCCCGGGCGCTGCGGACCGTGCCCGCCTCGGAGCGGCCGTACGTGTTCACCAAGTGCGGGATGGTGTGGGACGACGCCGACCGGTCCAAGCCCCCGGCGCGGCTGGCAAGCCCGGCGAGCATCCGGAAGGAACTCGAGGGGTCGCTTCGGCGGCTCGGCGTCGAGCGGATCGACCTCTACCAGCTCCACTGGCCGCCGGAGGACGGGACCCCGCTCGAGGAGTACTGGGGTGCGCTGCTCGAGCTCAGGCGGGAGGGGAAGATCCGCGCGGCCGGGCTCTCCAACCACAAGGCCGACCAGCTGGCCGCCGCCGAGACGCTCGGCCATGTGGACTCGCTGCAGCCACCCTTCTCGGCGGTGCGGCGCGACGTGGCCGAGCGGGAACTGCCCTGGTGCGCCGACCACCGGACCGGCGTCATCGTGTACAGTCCGATGCTCTCGGGCCTCCTGAGCGGCGGGTTCACGCGCGAGCGGGCGGCGGCGCTCCCGAAGAACGACTGGCGCTCCCGGGCCGTCAACTTCCAGGGGGAGGCGCTGGAGCGGAACCTGGAGCTGGTGGAGGCGCTGCGGGGAGTGGCGGCACGGCACGGTGTGGGGGTCGGCGCGGTGGCCATCGCGTGGACGCTCGCGTGGCGGGGGGTCACCGGCGCGATCGTGGGGGCGCGGACGCCGTCGCAGGTGGACGGGTGGATCGACGCGGCCTCGCTCGAGCTCACCGCGGGCGACCTGGCCGAGGTCGCCGCCGCCATCCGGCGGACCGGCGCGGGGAGCGGGCCGGCGGGTCCGCCCGTCCGGTAGCGCCGGCGGGAAGGACGCTGAAGGGGCGCGGAGAGATCCGCGCCCCTTCGTGCGTGCCACCTGCGTCGTCGGGCGTCACTGCACCGTGTTGATCATCCCGAAGATCGGCAGGTACATGGCGACCACCATGCCGCCGACCACGACGCCGAGGACCACGATCATCACCGGCTCCATCAGGGAGAGGAGGGCGCCGACGGCGACGTCGACCTCCTCGTCGTAGAAGTCGGCGATCTTCGAGAGCATCTCGTCGAGGCCGCCGGTCTGCTCGCCGACGGCGATCATCGAGACCACCATCGGCGGGAAGACCTTCGACTTCTCGAGCGGCGCCGAGATCGTCTCGCCACCGGCGATCGACTGCCGGGAGGCCATCACGGCGTCGTGGATGACGCGGTTGCCGGCGGTCTTGGCCGTGATCTCGAGCCCGTCGAGGATCGAGACGCCGGAGGAGAGCAGGGTGCCGAGCGTCCGGGTGAAGCGTGACACCGCCGACTTCCGGATCAGGTCGCCGAGGATCGGCAGCTGGAGCATGATGGTGTCGATGCGCTTCTTGCCGTCGGCGGTGGTGTAGTACTTCTTGATGCCGAACACCGTGCCGCCGATCACCAGGATGATGGCCCACCAGAAGCCGATGAGGATATGGGAGGCCGCGATCACGATCCGGGTCGGGAGCGGCAGCTCCATGTTGACCGAGGCGAACATCGTCTGGAACGTCGGGATGACGAAGATGAGCAGCACGCAGATGGCGATGGCCGCCACCGACATGATGACCACCGGGTAGACCATCGCGCCCTTCACCTTCCGGACGAGGGCGTCGTTCTTCTCGAGGAAGCCGGCCAGCCGGCCCAGGATGGTGTCCAGGATGCCGCCCGCCTCGCCGGCGGCCAC
>DASYXP010000236.1:0-2178 GCA_035934835.1 Gemmatimonadales bacterium
CGAGCCTGGAGCAGATGAGCGCGTCGATCACCAAGAACGCCGACAACAGCTCGCAGATGGAGTCGATGGCCGTCAAGGGCGCCACCGACGCCGGCGACAGCGGGAAGGCCGTCTCCGACACCGTCGTGGCGATGAAGGACATCGCCGACAAGATCTCGATCATCGAGGAGATCGCCTACCAGACCAACCTCCTGGCGCTCAACGCCGCCATCGAGGCGGCGCGCGCCGGCGAGCACGGCCGCGGCTTCGCGGTCGTGGCCACCGAGGTGCGGAAGCTGGCCGAGCGGAGCCAGTCGGCGGCCAAGGAGATCGGCGGCCTCGCCTCCAGCAGCGTCCGGGTGGCGGAGCGGTCGGGCACGCTCCTCAACGAGCTGGTGCCGGCCATCCGCCGCACCGCCGACCTGGTGCAGGAGGTGGCGGCCGCCTCGGCGGAGCAGTCCACCGGCGTCACCCAGATCAACCGCGCCCTGATGAGCGTGGACCAGGTGACCCAGCGGAACGCCTCCGCGGCCGAAGAGCTGGCCTCGACGGCCGAGGAGATGGCGTCGCAGGCCGAGAGCCTGCAGTCGCTGGTCTCGTTCTTCCGGGTGCCGGGCACGGCGCCCGCGGCCCGGCCGGCCAAGGCGGAACCGCGGAGCATCGCGCCCTTCCCCGCCGCGCGGGGCAACGGCCACGCCCGGACCAACGGTCATGATCGCGAGCTCGCCGGTGCGGGCGCCGATCACGACTTCACCCGCTTCTAGGGCCGGAGGCCACGTGACCAGCGCCAACGACGGGACCCAGGCGTCCCAGTACCTCACCTTCGAGGTGGCCGATGCGGAGTACGCGGTCGGCATCCTCCGGGTGCGGGAGATCATCGAGTACGACACCCTCACCCGCGTCCCCAGCGCGCCGCCGGCGGTCCGCGGCGTCATCAACCTGCGGGGGAGTGTGGTGCCGGTGGTGGACCTCGCGGTCAAGTTCGGCCTCGAGGCCCGGGCGGTCACCAAGCGCACCTGCATCGTCATCGTCGAGTGCGAGCTCGACGGGCAGCCGGCGGTGATGGGCGTCCTGGTGGACGCGGTGCGCCAGGTGGTGGACCTGGGCGCCGAGGACATCGAAGCGGCCCCGGCCTTCGGGTCGGGAGTGCGGGTGGAATTCCTGCTCGGCATGGGGAAGACCGACCGCGGCTTCGTGCTCCTGCTCGACATGGACCGCCTGCTCGCGGCCCAGGAAGCGGCCGTCGGGCTTCCGGCGGCGTGAACCGGGAATGACCGGATCCCTCCTCCGCGCGGACCAGGGCCCGCGCCAGATCACGGACCGCGAGTACCGGCGCTACCAGCGCTGGATCCACGCGGAGACGGGGATCAACCTGACCGACTCCAAGCGGGCGCTCCTGGTGGGGCGCCTCTGGCGGCGGGTGCGCGACCTCGGCTTCGGCACCTACGAGGCCTACCTGGCGCACGTGGAACAGGGCGACCCCGCCGAGCGGGTCCGCCTCGTCAACGCCATCTGCACCCACGAGACCCAGTTCTTCCGGGAGCCGAGACAGTTCGAGTTCCTGGAGCGCCAGCTCATCCCGGAATGGGTGGCCGCCGCGCGCGACGGGCGCCGCCCCCGCACCGTGCGGGCGTGGAGCGCCGCCTGCTCCTCCGGTGAGGAGCCGTACTCGGTGGCGATGAGCTTCCTGGCCCACCTCCCGGCCGGGGACGGCTGGCGGACAGAGATCCTCGCCACCGACATCTCGACCCAGGTGCTGGCCCGGGCGCGCGCGGGGATCTTCCCGCTCACCCGCGCGCAGGGCGTCAGCCCCGACTTCCGGCGCCGCTTCCTCCTCAAGGGGCGCGGCGCGCAGGACGGGAAGTGCGCCGTCGGGCCTGAGCTCCGGGCCGCGGTCCAGTTCCAGCAGCTCAACCTCCACGCGCCGGAGTGGCCCGGGCTCGGCCGCTTCGACCTGATCCTCTGCCGGAACGTGCTCATCTATTTCGACGCCGACGGGCGCCGCGCCGTCATCGACCGCCTCCGCGCCCGCCTGGCGCCGGGCGGCCACCTCCTGTTGGGCCACGCCGAGAGCCTGAACGGGATCCCCACCGACCTCAAGACCGTCATCCCGACCGTGTACCGCGCGCCGGACGCCCCCCGATGACACGCCGGACGTTGAGCGTGCTGGTGGTGGACGATTCCGCCGTGGTGCGCCTG
>DASYXP010000291.1:0-5091 GCA_035934835.1 Gemmatimonadales bacterium
GCAGGATCTCGTCAACGTCGCGAGCGTCGTCCGGATCGCGAAGAACTTCGAGCTGGCCCAGGTGCGCCTGGTGCGCCCGCGGGTGTTCGACGCGTACCGGATCGAGGGGATCGCCCACAACACCGCCGACGTGATCGAGGCCATCGGGCACTACGACTCCCTCGACGCCGCCCTCGCCGACTGCGTCCACGCCGTGGCGCTCACCGCGCGGGGCCGCACCCACAAGCGCACCATCCAGCGCCCGCGCCAGGCGGCGGCGGAGCTGGTGGCCCGCGCCGAGGGGGGACCGGTGGCCTTCGTGGCGGGGCGGGAGACCAACGGCCTCACCAACGATGAGCTCGATCGCTGCCACGCCCTCGTCACCATCCCCACCAATCCCGACCACAGTTCCCTCAACCTGGCCCAGGCCGTGGCGGTGCTGGCGTACGAGGTGATGGTGGCGCGCGGCGGCGAGGGGATGGCGCTCAAGGGGCCCCGCCGCACCGCCGACAACGCCCCGGGCGACCTGCTCGAGCGGATGTTCGCCGACTGGGAGCGGGCCCTCGAGGCCATCGAGTTCTTCAAGACCCGCCAGCCCGATGCGGTGATGCGCTCCTTCCGCGAGATCCTGTTCCGCGCCGACCTGGACCACCGGGAGGCCGCCCTGGTCCGGGCGATGGGGATCGAGGTGGTGCGGTTCTTCGAGCGGAAGGGGATCGTGCCGGGGGCCGGCGAGGGGTGAGGGTCGAGAGTCGTGAGTCTTGAGTGTTGAGACGTGAGACGTGGGGCGTGGGAAGACAGTTGAGAGTGCGAGTGCAAGTGAGGCAAGTCGTTGTAGGGTAACTGTTTACACTAGTTCGCGCGAGTGCGTCTCCCGCGCCACTGGTTGCCGCCGGCGTCTACCCACGAACCGTGACCCACGACCCGCGACCTTCTCTAACCACAAGCCCCCCATTATCTTGCGGGCGTTCCCGACCGACAACCCCAGTCGCCAGGAGACGCCGTGGGACGTTCCGCCGCCTATTGGGCGACGAACCTGTACCTCGACGCCCGCCAAGAGCCGCGGCCGAGCGCCCCGTACCGCGACCTGCCCCCGCTCGCGGCGCAGCGCTTTCGCCAGCTGCGTGAGGCCCTCCAGAAGCTGCCTGACGTCGTCGAGCACGTCCGGTTCATGGGGGCCACCTGGCGGTGGACCTGGGAGTACGGCTTCGGCACGCGCCGGGTATGCTGGGTGCACCTGATGAAGGACGGCATCAGCGCCACCTTCACCGTGAGCGACAACGAGGAGCGCCAGGCGCTGGCATTGGCCAAGCTGGCGGCGCCCATCGTGAGCGCCATCCGCTACGGCCAGAAGACCGGGCCGGTGCGCTGGTGCTGGATCGAGCTCTCCGACCGCAAGGTCACCGAGGCGTTCCTCGGCTTTGCGCGCCGGAAGGTGGGGTGGCTGCAGGCGGAGGCGGCGGCGGCGACGCCGGCAGCGCGGCGGAAGGCTGCGGGCTGACCGGATCGAGCCGCGGTGACGAAGCGGGCTTCCGGGCCCGCTTTTTCACGCCCGGACGTGACCATAAAGCCGAGGAGAACGCTCGGGAAAAGGAGTCTTTCCTCTTTTCTTAAGGGATTGTCTCTCGTGTTGCGCCGCTTATACTTGGTGCCGACGGGCGGGGTCGGAACTCCCCTTCGTTCTCCATTCGTGAAACATTTCACATATCTCGCTGGCGGCTCGTTCGGCGTCGAGCGATCGCCCCGGGGCTGACTCAGAGCGATGGTGACCGAGATGCGCATGCGCGTCCTCCACGGTGGTGCGGTGCTGGCGATGGCCCTCTCTGGGATGGTGTCGGGGTCGCGGGCGTTGGCGGCCCAGGCGCCGGCGGCCTCCTGGCAACTCACCGCCGCCGACTCCTCGCACCTGAAGGGCCCCCGCCAGCCGGTCTTCTTCCGCCACGACATCCACGCCGGCCAGTACAAGATCCCCTGCCAGTATTGCCACTACACCGTCTCCGTCTCGACCGAGCCGGGGATCCCCAGCATGCAGACCTGCATGGGCTGCCACCTGGTGATCAGTGGGAGCGACAGCGGGAACAAGGTGGAGATCGCCAAGCTTCGGAAGGCGTGGTACGACAAGAAGCCGATCGAGTGGGTCCGCGTGCACCGGGTGGCCAACCACGTGCACTATCCGCACCAGCTCCACATCAAGGCGATGGGGCCGGTCGCGTGCGCCACCTGCCACGGCAACGTGTCGCGGATGCCGCAGGTGTTCGCGGTCAACAACGTGCACAACATGGGGTGGTGCATCACCTGCCACCTCCAGCGCAACGTCAATCGCGACTGTACGGCGTGTCACTATTAGTCGTTGGACGTTGGTCATTGGTCCGTCACCGACCGCGAACGGCCGATGACCAATGACCATCGATGAACGACCAATGACCAACGACCAATGACCAACGACCAATGACCAACGACTCCCCATCGGGAGCACCGATGTCCGACGAAACACCCCAGACGCTCGATCGCCGCAAGTTCCTCACCGTCGTGGGCGTGACCGGTGCGGGGGCGGCGGCGCTCTCCGGCTGCTCCACCCAGCGCGTCGAGAAGCTGGTGCCCTATCTGGTGCAGTCCGAGGACCAGGTCCCCGGCATCGCCACCTATTACGCCAGCACCTGCACCGAGTGCGCGGCCGGCTGCGGCCTGCACGTGAAGACCCGCGAGGCGCGGGCCATCAAGCTCGAGGGGAACCCGGCCCACCCGGTCAACGAGGGGACGATCTGCTCGCGCGGCCAGTCGGCGCTGCAGGGGCTCTACAACCCCGACCGCCTCGCCGGACCGATGCAGAAGAGCGGCACCGGATGGGCGAGCATCTCCTGGGACGACGCCATCGCGCTCCTCGCCACGAAGCTCGGGGCGGCGGGCGGCAAGGTGGCGGTGCTCTCCGGCGCGGGACGGGGCACCTTCGACGACCTCCTCGGCGAGTGGACGAAGGCCCTGGGCGGCGACGTGGTGCGCTTCCAGCCGTTCGACCACGAGCCGCTCCGGCTCGCCAACCAGCAGGTGTTCGGCCTCGACCAGCTGCCGTTCCACGACTTCGCCAAGGCGAAGCACATCGTGTCCTTCGGCGCCGACTTCCTCGAGACCTGGCTGGCGCCCACCGAGCAGGCCCGCGGCTTCGCGGCGTCGCACGGCTTCGCCGGCGGCACCGCCGCGCGCCACGTGTTCATCGGCCCCAGGATGTCCCTCACGGGGATGAACGCCGACGAGTGGCAGGCGGTGACCCCGGGGTCCGAGGCGGTGCTCGCCCTCGGGATGGCCAATGTGATCCTTTCGGAGCGGAGCGGCGCCCCGGCCGACGCCAACCAGCTCCGCGGCATGCTCGCCGCGTACACGCCCGAGAAGGCGGGCCAGGCCACCGGCCTCCAGCCCGCGCTGGTGCAGCGCCTCGCGCGCGAGTTCGCCTCGGCCAAGCCGTCGCTCGCGGTGGCGGGCGGCGTCAACGGCCAGCATCGGGAGGCGCTCGAGCTCTGCGCCGCGGTCAACCTCCTCAATTACGTCGCCGGCAACGTGGGCCAGACGGTGGTCTTCGGTGCCGACCTGCAGCACGGCGACGGCTACGGCGCCGTCGAGGCGCTCTTCGGCCGGATGGACCAGGGCCAGGTGGCCGTGGCGCTGGTGCACGAGGCGAACCCGCTCTACGCCCTGCCCAGGGCGGGCGGCTTCGCGGCGCGCTTTGCCAAGGTCCCGTTCAAGGTGTCGACCTCGCTCTGGCTCGACGAGACCGCCGCCGCCTGCGACCTGATCCTCCCCAACCTGCACGCGCTCGAGCGCTGGGACGACCTCCGGCCCCGCGCCGGCGTCACCGGGCTCCTCCAGCCGGCGATGGAGCCGGTCTTCCAGGGACGCCACACCGGCGACGTGCTCCTGCAGGTGTCGCGGAAGCTGGGCGGCCCGCTCACGAAGTTCAGCGCCCCCGACTTCAAGACCCACCTGCAGGATGCCTGGGCCCAGCTGGCGAAGAAGCGCGGCCAGGCCGACGCCGTCGGCTTCTGGCGCGATGCGCTCCAGCGCGGCGGCCTCTACGACGCCCGGCCGGCCACCACCGCCCGCCTGGCTGCGGGTGCCCGCACGGTGAACGCCAGGGGCGCGGCCCTCGACGGCGATGGCGACTACGTGCTCCTGCCCGCCGCCGGCTCGATGCTTTCCGACGGACGCGGGGCCAACCGGCCCTGGCTCCTCGAGATGAGCGATCCGGTCACCAAGATCACGTGGAACAGCTGGGTCGAGGTCCACCCGGACACCGCCCAGGCGCTGGACGTGCGCGAAGGGGAGATCCTCCGGCTCACCTCCCCCCACGGCACGATCGACGCGGCGGTCTACGTCTATCCCGGCATCATCCCCGGCGCGCTCTCGGTGCCACTGGGCTGGGGCCACACGGCGTACGGCCGGTACGCCACGGGCCGCGGCGCCAACGCGCTCGACCTCATCGATGCCAAGGACGGCAACGGGTACCTCCCGTACATCTCCACCCGGGTGAGCGCGCGGAAGACCGGCGACTACCGGCAGGTGGCCAAGACCGAGGGCTCCAACCGCCAGCTCGGCCGCGGGATCGCCGATGCGATGCCGCTCGCGGCCGCGCGCAAGGGGCTCACGCTCAAGGAGGCCTACGCCGCGGCGGGTGGGGCGGAGGTCGAGGAGAACCCGGAGAACGAGGTCAAGGCCATCGCGGGCTTCCGCGAGAGCGTGCTCGAGAAGCAGAAGCACGGCGGCTACGCCGATCCCCATCCCAAGTGGGGGATGGTGGTCGACCTCGACAAGTGCACCGGCTGCTCCGCTTGCGTCACCGCGTGCTACGCCGAGAACAACATCCCCACCGTGGGCGAGGACGACATCCTCCGCGGCCGGGAGATGACCTGGATGCGGATCGAGCGCTACTACGAGGGCGGTTCCGACGGCGAGCGGCTGGAGACCCGGTTCGTGCCGATGCTCTGCCAGCAGTGCGACAACGCGCCCTGCGAGCCGGTCTGCCCGGTGTACGCCTCCTACCACACGGTGGACGGGCTCAACGGGCAGGTCTACAACCGCTGCGTCGGGACGCGGTACTGCTCCAACAACTGCCCCTACAAG
>DASYXP010000311.1:0-3512 GCA_035934835.1 Gemmatimonadales bacterium
TGACGTAGAGCTCCCCGCCCTTCGCCCGGAACTCCTCCGACTTCGCCGCCATCCCCGCCGCCGCATCGCGGATGTCCTGGCTGATCCGCATCGAGCAGAACTTGGGGCCGCACATCGAGCAGAAGTGCGCCACCTTGGCGCCTTCTGCCGGCAGGGTCTCGTCGTGGTATGCGCGGGCGGTGACGGGATCGAGCGCCAGGTTGAATTGGTCCTCCCAGCGGAACTCGAACCGCGCCTTGCTGAGCGCGTCGTCCCACTCGCGGGCGCGCGGATGCCCCTTGGCCAGGTCGGCGGCGTGCGCCGCGATCCGGTAGGCGATGACGCCGGCCTTGACGTCGTCGCGGTCAGGAAGGCCCAGGTGCTCCTTGGGCGTCACGTAGCAGAGCATCGCGGTGCCGTACCAGCCGATCATCGCGGCGCCGATGGCGCTCGTGATGTGGTCGTACCCCGGTGCGATGTCGGTGGTGAGGGGGCCGAGGGTGTAGAACGGCGCCTCCTGGCACCACTCGAGCTGCTTGTCCATGTTCTCCTTGATGAGGTGCATCGGGATGTGGCCCGGCCCCTCATTCATCGTCTGGACGTCGAGCGCCCACGCGATCCGGTTGAGCTCCCCCTGCACCTTGAGCTCAGCGAACTGCGCCTCATCGTTCGCGTCGGCGATCGACCCGGGGCGGAGCCCGTCGCCCAGGGAGAACGACACGTCGTACGCCGCCATGATCTCGCAGATCTCGCGGAAGTGGGTGTAGAGGAAGCTCTCCTGGTGGTGGGCCAGGCACCACTTGGCCATGATCGAGCCGCCGCGGGACACGATCCCGGTGACGCGGGCGGCGGTGAGCGGGATGAACCGCAGCAGCACGCCGGCGTGCACCGTGAAGTAGTCGACCCCCTGCTCCGCCTGTTCGATGAGCGTGTCGCGGTACGCCTCCCACGTCAGGTCTTCCGCCACGCCGCCCACTTTCTCGAGCGCCTGGTAGATCGGCACGGTGCCGATCGGCACGGCGGAATTGCGGAGGATCCACCCGCGGGTCTCGTGGATGTTCTTTCCCGTCGAGAGGTCCATCACCGTGTCGGCGCCCCAGAGCGTGGACCAGCGGAGCTTCTCCACCTCTTCCTCGATCGAGGAGGTGACGGCCGAGTTGCCGATGTTGGCGTTGATCTTGACCTTGAAGTTGCGGCCGATGGCCATCGGCTCGAGCTCGGGATGGTTGATGTTGGCGGGGATGATGGCGCGCCCCCGCGCCACCTCGGCGCGGACGAAGTCGGCGGGGAGCCCCTCGCGGAGCGCCACGAACTCCATCTCGGGCGTGATCTCGCCCTTGCGGGCATAGTGCATCTGGGTGACGCGGCCGGAGCCGCGGAGGATCTTCCGTCGGAGCGTCGGCGGCATCAGTTCCTCCTTGCCGCCGGAGACGCCGCCGGTCTCGGTCACGCCGCGGGCGCGGATCCACGGGGCGCGGAGCTCCGGGAGTCCCAGGCGGACATCATTGCCCTGCGGCCCGCTGGTGTCGTACACCGGGAGCGCCGGCTCCCCGCCGGAGAGGGAGATCTCCCGGAACGGGACCTGGATCCCGTGGGGGCCTTCGACGTGGATCTTCCGCGACCCGGGGAACGCCTCAGAGAACGAGGAGCCGGCGGGTCGGGCGGCGGGACGGTCGGCGGTGGTGGCCATCGGACTCTCCTCCGGGCGCGGGGCCCGAAAACACGAAATGCCGCTCCGGCGGGATCGCAGGAATGCGGCATCGGCACCGCACTCCCTTCGCCGGTATCAACCGGATCAGGTTCCAAGGGTCTCATCTCAATCCCGGCACACTGGCGCGGCGGGATGCCCCTGGCGGTCCGTCAATAGTATCGGCGGGGAACGGCGGAGGCCAGTCGCCGACCTCACCCCCTAGCCCCCTCTCCCGCAAGGGAGAGGGGGTTGGGGGGTGAGGTTTGTCAGGGAGACGGGACCGGAGGGTGCGGCTTCTAAGGGCGAGGGGGCCAGGGGGTGAGGTCTACAGTTACTGAGCGGCCGGCCCCGGTGGCGTGGCCGTCGCTTCCGGCGTCGGCACGGCCGGTTGTCCGCCCGACGTCCGGGCGTGCTGGGCCCCGGAGATGCGCACGTCGCTCCGGACCGGCGTCGACTCGTCGACCACCACGCTCCGCTGGCCCCACTCGCGCATCATCTCGACGAAGGCGTGCCCGGCGTCGGGATCGAACTCGCGGCCCAGCCCCGACTCGATGTATGTCAACACCTTGTCCGATTCCCACGCGCCGCGATACGGGCGGTTGGTCCGGAGCGCATCGTAGAAGTCGCAGATGTGGACCAGCTTGCTGCCGTGGTGGCAATCGCGGTGGTAGTGGAGCGACGGATATCCGCCGCCGTTGAGCACGATGTGGTGCTCGTACGCCACCGCGGCCGCCAGGTCGAGCCGCTGCTCCCGCGCGAGGATGATCCGGGCGCCCTCGGTCGGGTGTGCCCGCATGATGTCGCGCTCCTGCTCGGTGAGCTTGCCGGGCTTGACCAGGATGTCCTTGGGGATGCGCACCTTGCCCAGGTCGTGCAGCAGGCCGGCCACGCCGTACGCCCGGACGTCCTTGGGGCCGAGCCCGAGATACTCCGCCAGCGCCATCGTCAGCACGGAGACATTGGTGGAGTGCGTGGTGGTGTACTGGTCGAACTCCTTGAGCTGCAGGAGCGGGATGACGATCTCGCTGTCGCCGTGCATCGCCACCGAGAGCGACCGGACCACCGCCTCCGCCTCGAGCAGCGGCAGGGCGGCGCGCTCCTCCACCTCCTGGTTGATCCAGCGGACGGTCTCCGCCTCTTCCGCCAGCGTGTAGTTGATGGTGGCAGTGGCGGGCATTTCGACGCGCGGATCGCCGGTGACACCCTTGACCCCGATGGTGCCGAAGCGGATCCCCGACAGGCGGCCGGGACGTTGCGTGGCGGTGTCGATGGCCGAGAGCGCCAGCCGGGCCAGCACCTCGTCCAGGAACTCCTCGAACTCGGCGCGGTCCACCTGGGCGGTGACCTCGAGCCGCTGGATGCCGGCCTGCGCGAGCCGTCCCGCCCACTCCCAGTCCTTCATCTCCCGGAGCGCCTCGTTCCGGTAGATGACCTCGCCCGCGAGGAAGGAGAAGACGGGCAGCGGATCGCCCTCGCGGAGGAGTTCGAGCTGCTCATAGGCCACATCGAGCGCGCGCTCGCGCGCAGGATGGCCGTCGCGATAGAGCGCCATCGTCGAGAGGCCCTGGGCCATCGCGTGGAGGAAGCGGGCGGCGGCAGCGCTCATCGCGGCCCCTTCCGCCGCACCGCGGCCCGCACCTCGGGGTCCTCGCTCCCGGCGGCCAGCGCGAGCGCGGCGGCGGCATCGGCGTGGGCGGCCCACGACGTGGCGAGCGCGGTGAGCGCAGCGAGCATCTCGGGAGACTTCGAGGCCAGGCGGTCGCGGCGGAACAGCCCTTGCCGCGCGGTGGCGTGCTCGAGCAGGAGCGGCAGGGTGGCCGGTGAGCGCACGGCGCCGAGCGCC
>DASYXP010000327.1:0-3923 GCA_035934835.1 Gemmatimonadales bacterium
GGGGGGATGCCCGGGGTCGTGAGCCACAGCGGCCTGGTCACGCTGACGATCAGCGACACCGGTGCGGTTTCGCCGGTGACCGGGTCGTACAAGCCGATCGGTGGCTCCGCGGTGGCGATGAGTGGCACCCTCACGCGCAGCACCGGAGCGCTCAGTTTCGGCGGCAGCGGATACGGAGCCACAGCGGTGCTTGCAGGCGGCATGTTCACCGGACTCTGGACCCTGTCCACCACCGACTCCGGCGGATTTGCGGCGGTCTCGGACAGCGGTTCGCCGGTCGCATTCTGCGGGACGTTCCACAACACTTCCGGCAGCGCGGACAGCGGCGTGACGGTCCTGCTGCTCAACGGCAGCAGCGGCTACCTGGTCGCGGGGGATCGCGTGGGTACCGGGCATAACATCAACGTGTTCCCCGCGACCCGCAGTGGCAGCACGGTCACCGTGACACCCAACAAGGGAAGCGCGACGGGCACGATCTCGGGCACGAGCATCACCGGAGTGATCAAGGACTCGACCGGGACCACCACCGGCTCGTTCTCGGGATCCGCGCCGAACTGCGCGCTGTAGGGAGCTATCAGCGATAGTCCATCTGCTATCGGCTATCAGCGGGCGCAAGGAACGAAGAAGCCTCCGATGACATCATCGGAGGCTTTTTCGCATCCAAGACAGCTGATAGCCGATAGCTGATAGCTGACAGCTGATAGCTCACCCCGGCACAAAACTCGTCTCCGGCCCCACCCGCCGGGCAAAGGCCGCGAGGAGCCGGGCCGCACGGTCGAGGTCCTCCAGCGCCACCATCTCGTTGGGGGAGTGCATGTAGCGGAGCGGCACGCTCACGAGCCCGGTGGCGATACCGCGGTGGGCGGTGAAGATGTTGTCTGCGTCGGTATGGGTGGCGCGGGGCGCCGCCTCGACGGTGTAGGGGATCTTCTCCCGCTCCGCCGCCTCGACCAGCAGCTCGAACACCACCGGATTGACCGCCGAGCCACGGGAGATGACCGGTCCGCGGCCAAGGCGGAAGTCGCCGTGCTTGCGCTTCTCGATGCCGGGGTAGTCGGTGGCGTGGGTCACGTCGACCGCGACCGCCGCCACGGCATCGAGCGACGTCGCCGAGGTGCGGGCGCCGCCGCCAGTGTAGCCGATCTCCTCCTGCGTCGTGGCCACCGCGGTGACGTTCACCGCCGGCCCCCCACGCGCGCCCTTCACGCGGCTCTTCCCCGCGAGGGATCGCAACGCCTCCAGCACGACGTAGGCGCCGACCCGATTGTCGAGCGCCCGGCTCACGATCCGGCCGTTCGGAAGTTCCTCGACCTTGGACGTCAGCACCCCCGCGTCTCCCACCCGCACCATCTTCTCGGCCTCGGCCTTCTTCCGGGCGCCGATGTCGATCCAGAGGTCCTCGGCCTTGGAGACCTTGTCGCGGTCGTCCTTGTCCATCAGGTGGATGGCCTTCTTGCCGATGACGCCGGGCACCGGCCCGGAACGGCCGAGGATCGTGACCCGCTGGCCCACGAAGACCTGGGTGTCCCAGCCGCCGATCCCGTCGAAGGTGAGGAAGCCGTCGTCGTCGATGTGGACCACCATCAGGCCGATCTCGTCGACGTGGCCGGCGAACATGATGGTCGGTGTCGTGGGTCGTGAGTCGTGGGTCGTGAGTGAAGCTGCGCCGCGACCCTTGCCCCGTGACCCTTGACCCGCGACCCGCGACCGCCCTTCCTGGGCGAAGATGCTGGCATACGAATTCCCGTGCACGTCGGCGCGGACGTCGTCGGCGAAGGACTTCGCTTCCTTGCGCCAGAGGCCGGCGGGAGCGGTCTCGAAGCCGGAAGGGCCGGGGGCGTCGAGGAGGGTGCGGAGGAACGGAAGCATCTTTCGGCTCAGCTCGTCACGGGAGAGTGACAGGGGTAAGGGGGTGAGAGGAGCTTAGGGTTCGACGGCGGGTAAGGCAACTAGGGAAAACCCTAGTGGTCGGTCAGGCGGCTGCCAGCTTCCCGGGCGAATGGTAGATCACGGCCAGGACCGCCAGCCCGGACAACGCCCCGCAGGCCACGGTGCTTCCAGTCATGAAGTACGTTACCCCGCCCACCACGGCCGCCCCTTCGCAGAGTCCCCACGTCACCACCATCCTCGGCGCCACGCTCTTGAGCCAGGCCGTCAAGTCGGCCGGCGGCTGGTACGGCGTGATCGACTTCCACGCAGCCATCCCGACCGTGAGCGCCAGGACGCCCACCGCGAGGCCGACGTAGAGGATCATCACCGTGACCGGGTTGGCCGGCGGGGCCGCCCCGGGCATCGACCGGACCCACCAGAGCACGCCCGTGATGACGAGCGACGACGCCACGAGGGCCAGATGGACGATCCGGAGCTGGGTCAGGCTGGTCGGGGCTGCCATTCGCGGGCCAGGTGGGAGACCCCGGGATAGTACGCCCACCCGGCCCCATCCGCCATTGCCCTGATCTTGGTGGGATCTTGAACCGGATGATATGGGACCACGGAGCTCTCGGAGGACACGGAGAGGCACGGAGGAAGGCGATAGAGTGTGATCGGGCAAGCGGCACTCCGGCCGCGAGACCACACCAACGGCAGTTCTCCGTGTCTCTCCGTGCAGCTCCGTGCCCAAAGCCTGTCCCGAGCGCAGCGAGGGATGGTCCCATCTGTCCAGGTCGGGAGAACCAACTCGGGGCGACTGGCGTTATCTGGCCGGAGAGGGATCTTCTTGAGACGTAAGACGTAAGACGTAAGACGTGAGACGTAAGACGTGGGACCCGTGACCCGCGACCCGCGACTCATGACCCGCGACCCGCGACTCATGACCCGTGACCTGCGACCCGCGACACGCGACTGAAACCGTAGCAGCAGCCGCCGCCATCCCCCAAACCGGAGCACCGTATGCGAATGCGCCTTGCCCCCCTCGCCCTTCTTCTCCTCTCCGCGCCGCTCGCCGCCCAGGCGGGTGCCGGGATGGGTAAGGGACAGGGAAAGATGGACCACGACAAGATGATGATGAAGGATCACGTGATGCCCGCGATCTGGTTCAAGGGGGTGGCGCCGCACACCGCGTCGGGGTCGTTCACGATGTCGGTCAAGGACGGGAAGCACACCCTCGAGGTCTCCAAGGACTTCAAGTCCACCAACTCCCCGGACGGCTTCGTCTATCTGGCCAAGGACGGCAAGGTCGACGCCTCCGCCCTCGAGCTGGGCCAGCTCGCCGGCGGCCAGGGGGGCGGCACCTTCGCCATCCCGGCAGATGCCAAGGTCTGGGAGTACAACACGGTCGTGGTCTGGTCCAAGGCGCACAACGCGGCGGTCGCCGTGGCCCCGCTCCACGGCAAGATGGACCACGACTCGATGATGAAGGCGCACGGCAAGATGATGGACCACGACTCGATGATGGAGATGCGCCACGAGAAGATGATGGCGCGCGACTCGATGATGAAGGCGCACCACGACGACTCGATGAAGCACGACACGGGGATGCAGCAGAAGCCGTGACCCCGGAACGGGATCCACGCTCCACGCCGGTGCTGGCGGCGCTCTCGGCCGCGGCACCGGCTTCCCTCCGGGAGCGCCTCCTCGCGCGGGATGAGGGGGCGCTCGCGGAGCTGGTGGGCCTCGCCTCGCCCTGGCTGCTGGGCGTGACGCAGTCGATCCTGCGCGACCGCGAGGAGTCGGAGGAGGTGGTCTTCGAGGTCTTCGGCACCGCGTGGGACCGCATCGGCGAGGTCGAGCCCGACCCGCGCGGGCTGATGCCCTGGCTCCTCCGGGTGGCGCGGAACCGCGCCATCGACCGGCTCCGCCGTCGGGGGCGCCGCCACCGCACCGCCGAGCAGGCCCACGCCCTCGGCGTCCTGGGCGACACGATGACCGCCGCCACCGAGGTCAACGAGGCCGCGACGCCGGGGTGGCACGTGCACGAGCGGGTG
>DASYXP010000356.1:0-6682 GCA_035934835.1 Gemmatimonadales bacterium
ATCAGCGGGCAGGTCTCGTACAAGACGAAGCAGCTCACCCTGGCCGGGGAATACACCGCCGCGAGCGACTCGGTCGCGGCCTCGACCAGCACCGTCAAGGGGAGCATCCTCAGCGCGTTCGGCGTGTACAAGGTGCCGGCCAGCAAGGTGGCGCTGGTGGCGCGCCTGGACGTGGTCGACCCCAACACCAGCGTCAGCGGCGACAAGCAGACCCGCATTATCGCCGGGGTGTCGTACCAGGTGACGCCGAATTGGCGCGCGATGGTGGACCTGGACAACCTGTCCTACGAATCGACGCCGACGCCCACCCAGGAAGCCAAGCGCTCGACCCTGTACTTCCACACCCAGCTCACCTTCTGACCTGACGACGGAACGGAGCAACGATACATGACGTCCATCGCATCCCTCCGCGCGCGGCTCGGCCTCCTGGGCCTGGCCGCCGCGGCCGGCGCCGCGCCGCTCGCGGCCCAGAGCCTGACCGGCGCCGGCTCGACCTTCGGCACGCCGATCTACACCGCCTGGGCGGCGGCGCTCGACCAGAAGACCGGCATCCAGGTCAACTACCAGTCGATCGGGTCCGGCGGCGGCATCCAGCAGTTCACCCAGGGCACGGTCGACTTCGGCGCCACCGACGGCCCGATGACCGACCAGCAGATCGCCGCGGCCCAGGGGAAGGTCATCCACATCCCGACGGTCCTCGGCGCCGTGGTGCTCACCTGGAACCTCCCCGCCCTCGGCGACCGGAAGCTCAAGCTCGACGGCCCGACCATCGCCGGGATCTACTCCGGCGAGATCACCCGCTGGAACGACCGGCGGATCGCCGAGCTCAACCCCGAGGTCAAGCTGCCGGCGCAGGACATCATCGTCGTGCACCGGTCGGACGGCTCCGGGACGACGTACATCTTCACCGACTACCTGAGCAAGGTGTCGCCCGAGTGGAAGCAGAAGGTCGGCTTCGCGACGTCGGTCAACTGGCCGGTGGGCCTCGGCGGCAAGGGCAGCGAGGGCGTGACCCAGCAGGTCAAGCAGACCGAAGGGGCCATCGGCTACGTCGAGCTCATCTACGCCGTGACCAACCACCTTCCCTTCGCGTACGTGAAGAACGCCGCCGGCACGTTCGTCGACCCGTCGCTCCAGACGACGACCAACGCCGCCGCCAGCGCCAAGTGGTCGAAGACCACCGACTTCCGGGTCTCGATCACGAACGCGCCGGGCAAGGAGGCGTACCCCATCTCCTCCTTCACCTGGCTCATCATCCGGCCCGACGTGGCCGACCCGGTCAAGGCGAAGGCGCTCAAGACCTTCTTCGAGTGGATGATCACGCCCGAGGCGCAGGCGATGGCGCAGAAGCTCCAGTACGCGCCGCTCCCCGCCCAGGTCGTGGCGCTCATCCGCGCCCGGCTCGCCACGCTCACGAGCGGCGGGAAGCCGATCAGGTGAGGTGGCGGGGTAGCGGGACAGCGGGGAAGCGGGGCAGAAGGACTGCGGGATAGCGGGACGGTCGGCCGGGGTCTTCGGATCCCGGCCGATCTCCGTCTCCTCCGGCTGCTGGCCGGCTTCCCCTTCCTCCCCGCTGCCCCGCCCCCATGTGACCCGTCCGTTACATTCACGTGACGGATCGGGGCCCTTTCACCGGTAGGTTCCCGCTCGCATGGCACACCCCGCGTTGACGCCGTCAGGCCTGGAGCAGCGCCATTCCGGCGACCGGATCTTCCGGATCGTCCTGACGGCGGCCGCGGCCGTGATCCCCATCCTCCTCGTGGCGCTGGTGTGGGAGCTCTGGGTCGGGTCGCTCCCGGCCATCCACCGGTTCGGCGCCTCGTTCCTGGTCCGGGACGTCTGGGACCCGGTGGCGGGGGATTTCGGCGCCTTCCCGCTCATCGTGGGCACGCTGGTCTCGTCCTTCCTGGCGCTCGTCATCGCGGTGCCGCTCGCCCTGGGCGTCGCGATCTTCCTGACCGAATTCGCCCCCAAATGGATCCGCCAGCCGATCTCGTTCCTGGTGGAGCTCCTGGCGGCGGTGCCGAGCGTGGTGTTCGGGCTCTGGGGCATCTTCGTGCTGGTGCCGTTCCTCCGAAGCACGGTGTTCCCCTTCCTGCGCCAGGCGCTCGGCTTCCTCCCGTTCTTCCAGGGGCCGATCTACGGCCCGTCGATGCTCGCCGCCGCGGTGATCCTCGCGATCATGATCCTGCCCTTCATCATGTCGGTGGCGCGCGAGGTGCTGACGGCGGTGCCCGGCGCCCAGCGGGAGGCCGCGCTGGCCCTCGGGGCCACCCGCTGGGAGGCGGTGGCCACGGCGGTGGTCCCGTACGCCCGCTCCGGGATCGTCGGCGCCGGGATCCTCGGGCTCGGCCGGGCCCTCGGCGAGACGATGGCCGTCACGATGCTCATCGGCAACACCCACGACATCTCCGCCTCGCTCTTCGCGCCGGGGTACACGATGGCCGCGGTGATCGCCAACGAATTCTCCGAGGCGGCGACGCCGCTCCACTTCGCGGCGCTCACCTACGTGGCCCTCACGCTCTTCGGACTCACCGTGCTGGTCAACGCCGGCGCCCGGCTCCTCATCTGGCGCGTGGCGCGCGGTTCCGGCGCCGGGAGCCGGGCCCTGTGATCCGCGAGCGCATCCGCTGGGCCAAGAACCACGCCATGATCGGGCTCCTGGCGGCGGCCGTGGTGCTGGCGCTCCTGCCGCTCGGGTTCATCCTGGCCCACCTCGTCGCCAAGGGCGCTTCGAGCCTCGACTGGAACTTCTTCACCAAGCTCCCCGCCCCGGCCGGCGAGTCGGGCGGCGGCGTGTACCACGCCATCGTCGGGACGCTGATCATCGTGGGCATCGCCGCGGCGATCGGCCTCCCGTTCGGCATCGGCGCCGGCGTCTACTGCACCGAGTATCCGTCCCACCGGCTCGCGAGCATCACCCGCTTCCTGGCCGACGTGATGAACGGCACCCCGTCGATCGTGGTCGGCGTCTTCGCCTGGACCTGGATCGTGGCGCGACAGAAGCACTTCTCGGGCCTGGCCGGCAGCGTGGCGCTGGCGCTCATCATGATCCCGATGGTCATGCGCACCACCGAGGAGATGATCAAGCTCGTCCCCCACGCGCTCCGCGAGGCAGCCCTCGGGCTCGGCATCCCCCGCTGGCGGACCGGGATCACCATCGTGCTCCGCACCGCCCTCCCCGGCATCGTGACCGGGAGCCTCCTGGCGGTGGCGCGCGTCTCGGGCGAGACGGCCCCGCTCCTCTTCACCGCGCTCGGCAGCCAGTACCTGACGCTCGACCCCCGGCAGCCGATGGCGGCGCTCCCGCTCGTCGTCTTCAACTTCGCGACCGGCCCCTACGAGGACTGGCACCGCATGGCCTGGGCGGCCTCGCTGGTGCTCCTGCTCGTCGTCCTCGTCCTCAGCATCATCGCGCGGCTTGCGACGCGCCGGAGGTCCACG
Source organism: Gemmatimonadales bacterium (assembly GCA_035934835.1). GTDB lineage: Bacteria > Gemmatimonadota > Gemmatimonadetes > Gemmatimonadales > GWC2-71-9 > CAMLHU01. The sequence continues at coordinate 3,445 of DASYXP010000356.1, forward strand.
CATCGTGGCTGACCCGACCCCGCACATCGCCACCGAACGCCTCACCGCGCTCTACGGCAAGGTCGCCGCGGTGAAGGACGTGACGATCGCGTTCAAGCCCAACACCGTGAGCGCGCTGATCGGGCCGTCCGGCTGCGGCAAGTCCACCTTCCTGCGCTCGCTCAACCGGATGCACGAGCTGACCGAGGGGGGCTGGATCACCGGGAAGGTGCTCCTCGACGGCGAGGACGTCTACACCTCCCGGATCAACCCGACCGTGCTCCGTCGGCGCGTCGGGATGGTGTTCCAGAAGGCCTCCCCCTTCCCCACGATGACCATCGCCCAGAACGTGTCGGCGGGGCCGGCGCTCACCGGCCAGGTGCGGAAGCGCGACCTCCCCGAGCTCGTGGAGCGCTGCCTCCGGCAGGCGGCCCTCTGGGACGAGGTGAAGGACCGCCTGGATCAGCCGGCCACGGGGCTCTCCGGCGGCCAGCAGCAGCGGCTCTGCATCGCCCGGACGCTGGCCAACCAGCCCGAGGTGCTGCTCCTCGACGAGCCCTGCTCCGCGCTCGACCCGATCTCCACCCAGCGGATCGAGGAGCTGCTCCTCGAGATCAAGAAGGACTACACCATCATCCTGGTGACGCATAACCTTCAGCAGGCGGCCCGCGCGTCGGACTACACCGCGTTCTTCGACGCCGGCCGGCTGGTCGAGTACGATGAGACCCGGCGGTTGTTCACCACCCCGGCGGAGGAGCGCACCGAGGCGTACATCACGGGGAGGTTCGGATGAGCCAGGACACGCACCGCCACTTCCACGACGAGCTGAGCCACGTCAAGGTGCGGCTCCTCACCATGTCGGGCGAGGCGGAGGCCGCCCTCGCCCTGGCGGTGGAGGCGCTGCTCGAGCGCGACGCGGCCAAGGCCAAGCGGGTCATCACCGGCGACCGCGCCATCGACGCGCTGGAGGTCGAGATCGAGGAGAAGTGCATCGAACTCCTCGGCCTGCAGCAGCCGATGGCCCGCGACCTCCGGATGCTCACCGCTGCGCTCAAGATCGCCAACGACCTCGAGCGGGTGGGCGACCACGCGGTCAACATCGCCCAGTCGGCGGAGCGGCTCACCGAGTCGCGGCCGATCGCGCCCGAGCCCGAGCTGGTCGAGATGGCGCGACTGGCCCGCGAGATGCTGGCCGACGCGCTCGAGGCGTTCGTCCGGAGCGACGCCGCCGCCGCGCGCGACGTCTGCCGGCGGGACGACCAGGTCGACGCGCTCCACCGCTCGGTCTTCCGCATCCTCCTGACCCACATGATGGAGGACTCCCACATGATCGGCGCGGGGATGGAGCTCTTCCTCGTGAGCCGCAACCTCGAGCGGGTGGCCGACCTGGCCACCAACGTCGGCGAGGACGTGGTGTTCCTGGTGGAGGGGAAGTCGATCAAGCACCACGCCGAGGATCGGGGCGACGCCCCGAAGGCGCCGGCGGCGGGATGACCCTGCCCGGCCCGGTGCCGCGGGAGCGGCTCGCCGCCATCGACGTCGGGTCGAACTCGATCCGGCTGGTGGTGGCCGAGCACGACCCGGTGGCCGGGCTCACGATCATCGACGAGGTCAAGGACCAGCCGCGGCTCGCCCGCGGGCTCGCGGCCACGGGCGTCCTCGACGACGTGGCGATGGCCCGCGCGCTCGAGACCCTCGACCGGATGCGCGAGGTGTGCGAGCGGCGCGGGGTCCGGCGCATCGCTGCGGTGGCCACGTCGGCCGTCCGCGACGCGAAGAACGGCGCCCTCTTCCTCGACAAGGTGCGCAAGCGCCTCGGGCTCCCCCTCCGCGTGATCGACGCCGACGAGGAGGCCCGCCTCTCCTTCCGCTCGGTGGCCCGTCACTTCCGCCTCGAACTGGGCCGCAGCATCGTCGCCGACATCGGGGGCGGTTCGCTCGAGCTGGTGAGCGCCATGAAGGGCGTCATCCAGCGCAAGGTCTCCCTCCCCTACGGTGCCGTCCGGCTCACCGAGCGCTTCACCCTGGACCAGCAGGGCGCCCGCAAGCGCGTCGACGTGCTCCGCGCCGAGGTCAGGAAGTCGCTCCGGAAGACGCTGCCACCCCGCGAGTGGGCCGGCGGGACGGTCATCGGTTCGGGCGGGACCTACACTAACCTGGCGCGGATGGCGGTGGCCCGCCGCACCGGCACGGTCCCCGAAGCGATCCACGGCACCGTGGTGTCCGCGAGCGAGGTCGAGCAGCTGCTCGAATGGCTGGTGGAGCTCGGCCCCGAGCGGCGGCGACAGGTGGCCGGCCTCTCGGCGCACCGCGCGGACATCATCGTCGCGGGCCTGGCGGTCACCATCGAACTCCTGGAGCAGCTCGAGGCCCGGGAAGTGGCGGTGAGCGCCTACGGACTCCGCGAAGGCCTCCTCCTCGAGATGGCGGGCGCCGAATCCCCCGCCCCGGCCGAGCGCGACCCGCTCCAGCTCGCGCGGGAGTTCGTCGAGCGGTGCCAGGGCGACCGTCGCCACGTGGAGCAGGTGCGCCGCCTGGCGCTCCAGCTCTTCGAGCAGCTCGGCGAGAAGATCGGCTGCGCCCGGGAGGAGCGCGCGCTCCTCGAGTACGCGGCCCTCCTCCACGACGTGGGCCAGCTGGTGAGCTACCGCGGCCACCACAAGCACAGCGCCCAGCTCATCCTCAACGCCGACCGGCTCGGCTTCAACGCCCACGACCGCGTGCTGGTGGCGCTCATCAGCCGCTACCACCGCAAGTCGGGGCCGTCGAAGAAGCACGAGGCCTTCGCGGCACTCTCCCGCGAGGACCAGGGGATCGTCCGCCGCCTCTCGGGGCTGCTCCGCCTGGCCGACGGGCTCGACCGCGGACACACGAGCGCCGTCGAGACCATCCGCACCCGCCTCCTGGCCGACAAGCTCACCGTCACGGTCGCACCCCGGCTCGCCCGGGCCGACCTGGGGCTCGAGGTCTGGGCCGCCGACCGCAAGAGCGACGTGATGGCCAAGGTGCTGAAGCGGGAGGTGGAGGTGCGGGTGGTGAAGAGGGAAAAGTGAAGAGGGAAAAGGGAAAAGGAGAAGGAGAAGGAGAAGGAAGGAGAAGGAAGAAGGACCAAGGAGAACTGCGCGAGGATGAACTGCGGCGGAAGCGCCACGCATAAGACGGGGCCCGATTTGATCGGAGCCCCGTCCACACTGTCTCCTTCTCACTTCCTTCTCCTCACTTCCTCCTCCTCCTTCTCACTTCCTTCTCCTCACTTCCT
>DASYXP010000369.1:0-6339 GCA_035934835.1 Gemmatimonadales bacterium
GCATCACCGAGATCAAGCAGCGCCTGCCCGAGACGTCGGTCGAGGTGCTCATCCCCGACTTCAAGGGGTCGGAGCGGGCGCTCCAGATCGTGATGGACGCGAGGCCCGACATCCTCAACCACAACCTCGAGACGGCCGAGCGCCTCTATCGGCTGGCACGCCCGGGGGGCCGGTACGACCGGGCCCTGAAACTGCTGGCCAACGCCCGGCGGATGGGCGGGCCCGGCGCCCTCACCAAGTCGGGGATCATCCTCGGGATGGGTGAGGAGTGGGACGAGGTGATCCGCTGCCTCAAGGACCTGCGGCGGAGCGACGTGGACATCGTGACCCTCGGCCAGTACCTCCGGCCGAGCGCGGGCCACCTTCCCGTCGTGCGGTACTACACCCCGGACGAATTCGCCGAGCTCGCGCGGATCGGCCGGCGACTCGGCTTCAAGCACGTCCAAGCAAGCCCGCTGACCCGCTCCTCGTACCACGCGTGGGAGCAGGTGGAACTGGCCCGGACCCCTTCGGAGACCTGATGGCCGCAGCCTCCTCGACCGCCCTGCCCAAGAAGATCGATGCGCAGACGGCGGACCAGTACCGCACGTACCTCCGGCAGATGCTCCAGATCCGGCGCTTCGAGGAGAAGGCCGGCGAGGCGTACAGCCTGGGCAAGATCGGCGGGTTCTGCCACCTGTACATCGGCCAGGAGGCAGTGGCGGTCGGCACCCTCGCGGCGCTCCGGCACGACGACTACCTGACCTGCAGCTACCGCGACCACGGCCACGCGCTGGCCCGGGGGATGAGCGCGCGCGCGGTGATGGCCGAGCTCTTCGGGAAGGCGGCCGGCTGCACCAAGGGGAAGGGGGGCTCGATGCACCTCTTCGACGCGTCCCTCGGATTCCTGGGCGGCCACGGCATCGTGGGCGGGCACATCCCGCTCACCACCGGCATCGCGTTCGCCATCAAGTACCGGGGCGGCGACCAGGTGGCCCTCTGCTACTTCGGCGAGGCCGCGGTCAACAACGGCGCCTTCCACGAGGCGCTCAACATGGCGGCGCTCTGGAAGCTCCCGGCCATCTACATCTGCGAGAACAACCGGTACGGGATGGGCACGGCACTCGAGCGCGCCAGCGCCATCTACGACATCTCCGAGCGGGCCTGCTCCTACGACATGGCCAACGAAGTGGTCGACGGGCAGGACGTGCTGGCGGTGCGGGCCGCGATGGACCGGGCCTGCGCCCGGGCCCGCAAGGAGAACCTCCCGACCCTCCTCGAGATCCGCACGTACCGCTTCATGGGACACTCGATGTCCGACCCGATCCACGGGCACTACCGCACCAAGGAAGAGGTCGACGAGCAGCGCAAGCGCGACCCGATCACCACCTGGGGCGACCGGCTCGTGGCGGCCGGCCTCATCGACGAGGCCGGGATCAAGCAGGTCGACGCGGAGGTCACGGCCGAGGCGGAGGACGCGGTCAGGTTCGCCGACGAGGCGCCGGAGCCGGCCCCCGAGGAGCTCTGGGCCGACGTGTACGCGCCGGTGGGGGGGAACTGACCGTGGCCGTGCTCACGTACCGCGACGCCTTGAACCAGGCGCTTCGCGAGGAGATGCAGCGGGACCCGTCGGTGTTCCTGATGGGCGAGGAAGTGGGCGTCTACAACGGCGCCTACAAGGTGAGCCGCGGACTCCTGGAGGAGTTCGGGCCGATGCGGGTGGTCGACACGCCGATCACCGAGCTCGGCTTCGCGGGCGTCGGCGTCGGCGCCGCGATGGTGGGACTCCGGCCGATCGTGGAGTTCATGACCTGGAACTTCGCGCTGCTGGCCATCGACCAGGTCGTCAATTCCGCGGCCAAGATGCGCTACATGAGCGGCGGCCAGGTCGGGTGCCCGATCGTCTTCCGCGGGCCCGGTGGGGCGGCGCTGCAGCTCGCCTCGCAGCATTCGCAGGCGTTCGAGAGCTGGTATGCGCACATCCCCGGCCTCAAGGTCGTGATGCCCGCGACGCCGGCCGACGCCAAGGGCCTCCTCAAGAGCGCCATCCGCGACGACGACCCGGTGGTCTTCATCGAGGGGGAGATGCTCTACAACAACAAGGGCGAGGTCCCCGACGGCGAGCACGTCGTCCCCCTCGGCAAGGCCGACGTGAAGCGTGAAGGCGGGGACGTCACCATCGTCTGCCACTCGAAGACCGTGGCCGTGGCCCTCAAGGCGGCCGAACTGCTCGCCACCGAGGGGATCTCGGCGGAAGTGGTGGACCTCCGCACCATCCGCCCGCTCGACAGCGGGACCATCCTGACGTCCGTCGGCAAGACCCACCGGGTCGTGGTGGCCGAGGAGGGGTGGAACTTTGCCGGGGTCGGCGCACAGGTGGTGGACCTGATCCAGCAGGAGGCGTTCGACGAGCTCGACGCGCCGGTGCTCCGGGTCACCGGCGCCGACGTGCCGATGCCGTACAACAAGTTCCTGGAGCGCGCCGCGAAGGCGGATGCGCCGAAGGTGGTGGAGGCGGTCAAGAAGGTGATGTACGTCTGAAGTCACTGGTCGTTGGTCATTGGTCGTCGACCTCCGACATGATCGGCATCAACGACGAACGACCAAGGGCTAACGACCCACCCCGGATACCGACATGGCAACGAAAGTCGTGATGGAAGCGCTCTCCCCGACGATGGAGGAGGGGCGCCTGGTCGAGTGGAAGAAGAAGGAAGGGGACACGATCGCCGTCGGCGACGTCCTGGCCGAGGTCGAGACTGACAAGGCCGTGATGGAGCTGGTGGCGCGCGCGGCCGGGACGCTCCTCAAGCTCGCCGTGCCGGTGGGCACGACGGTGCCGGTGGCGAACGTGGTGGCCTGGATCGGCACGCCCGGGGAGTCGGTGGGCGACGGTGCGCCGCCGCCGCCGCCGGCGCCGGCCCGCGCCGGTACGCCGGCATCCGCAGCGCCCGTCGCGCCCCTGACTCCGCCGACGGCCGCCGCTCCGGCGGCGCCGGGCCGGGTCAAGGCCTCCCCGCTCGCGCGAAAGATCGCCGCCGACCGGGGCCTGGACTTGGGCGCGATCGCGGGATCGGGGCCGGCGGGCCGGGTCATCGCGCGGGACCTGGACGGCGCCCGGCCGGCGGCCGCGATGCGCGCGGCGCCGCCCGCGGCGGCTGGCGGCTATGAGGACGTGCCCCTCTCCCAGATCCGGAAGACCATCGCCAAGCGCCTGGCCCAGTCGATCGGGCCGATCCCCACGTTCTACCTGACCACCGACGTCGACATGACGCGGATGTGGGAGGCGCGCGAGGCGCTCGTCGGAACGCAACGCGGCGCGGGCGCGGGCGCGGGCGAGGTCAAGGTCTCGTTCAACGACATCATCATCAAGGCGACCGCCTCGGCGCTGCTTCGGCACCCGGCGTGCAATGCCTGGTGGCAGGACGACCACATCCGGGTCTGGCACGAGGTGCACGTGGGGATGGCCGTCGCGATCCCGGACGGGCTCATCACGCCGGTCATCCGCCACGCCGAGGGGAAGTCGCTCCGGGAGATCGCCGCGGAGTCGAAGGATCTCGCCACGCGGGCGCGGGAGCGGAAGCTCACCCCGGAGGAGTACACCGGCTCGACCTTCTCGATCTCCAACCTCGGCATGCTCGAGATCGAGCATTTCACCGCCATCATCAACCCGCCCGAAGCGGGCATCCTGGCCGTCGGCAAGATCCGCGACGAGGCGGTAGTGGTGGAGGGCCAGGTCCGGGTGCGGAAGGCGATGCGGCTCACGATGTCGTGCGACCACCGCGTCATCGACGGCGCCACCGGCGCCCAGTTCCTGAAGACGCTCAAGCAGATGCTGGAGAACCCGCTGGCGTTGGTCTTCTGAGAGTGAACGGTGAACGGTAAAGGGTGAGCGGGCTCCGCCCGCACCCTGCCGTTCACGGTTCACCGTTCACCGTTCACCGAGTCGAGGGACCCCGTGGCGAACCAATTCGACGTCATCATCGTGGGCGGCGGGCCGGCCGGGTACGTGTGCGCCATCCGCGCCGCGCAGCTCGGCCTCAGCACCGCCGTGGTCGAGAAGGACAAGCTCGGCGGCGTGTGCGTCAACATCGGGTGCATCCCGACCAAGGCGCTGCTCCACAGCGCGATGGTGGCCAACATCGTCTCCCACGACGCCAAGGACCTGGGCGTCGAGGTCGGGGCCGTCAAGACCGACTACGGCGTGGCGATGAAGCGCTCGCGGAAGGTGTCGGAACAGAACTCGAAGGGCGTCGAGTTCCTGATGAAGAAGCACAAGGTGACGGTCATCAAGGGCGCCGGCGTCCTCCAGGCGGGCCGGAAGGTCAAGGTCGGCAGCGACCTCTACGAGGCGAAGAAGGCCGTGGTGCTCGCCACCGGCTCCCGCACCAAGGGGATCCCCCAGATCGGGCTCGAGCTCGACCGGAAACTGGTCATCAGCTCCGACGAGGCGCTCTTCCTCGAACAGGCGCCGAAGTCGATCGCGATCGTCGGCGCGGGGGCGGTCGGCACCGAGTTCGCCGACATCTTCAACGCCTTCGGCAGCAAGGTGTGGCTGATCGAGGCGCTGCCGCGGATGCTGCCGGTGGAGGACGCCGAGTCGTCGGACGCGATCGCCAGGCTCTACAAGAAGCGGGGCATCGAGGTGCGGGCCGGCGCCGCGGTGAAGAAGGCCACCGTGGGCAAGGACAAGGTGACGCTCGAGGTCGAATCTGCCGGACAGAAGGAGACCATCGAGGCCGAGAAGGTGCTGATGGCCGCCGGCCGCGCGGTCAACACCGAGAGCATGGGCTTCAAGGAGGCCGGGGTCCAGCTCACCGACCGCGGTTTCGTGAAGGTGGACCTCGCCACCCTCGAGACCACCGCGCCGGGCGTCTACGCCATCGGCGACGTGGCGGGCCCGCCGATGCTGGCGCACAAGGGCAGCCGCGAGGGGGTCTTCGTGGCCGAGCTCATTTCCGGGCACAAGCCGGCCGCCATCAAGTATGACAACATCCCCGGCGTCACCTACTGTCACCCCGAGGTGGCGAGCATCGGCCTGACCGAGGAGCAGTGCAAGGAGAAGAAGCTCGACCACCAGGTGGGCCGCTTCCCCTTCAGCGCCAACGGCCGCGCCCGCGCCTCCAATGAGACCGACGGGTTCGTCAAGATCATCCGCGGCAAGAAGTACGGCGAGATCCTCGGCGCCCATATCGTCGGAAGCCACGCCTCCGAGATGATCCACGAGCTCGCGGTGGCCCGTGAGAACGAGTTCACGGTCGAGGAGGTCGACCTGGCGGTCCACGCCCACCCCACCCTGTCGGAGGCGATCGCCGAGGCGGCGCTCGATTCGATGGGACGGGTGATGCATATCTGAAGCGGAACGGTGAGCGGTAAGGGGTGACAGGTGAGCGGGCTGCCCGGATGGATCGCTACCGGCCGCCCGCTCACCGCTTACGTCTCACCGCTCACGGGAAAGACCATCATGCCCGACGAACCGCTCCACAACATGGCCGGCGAGCCCCTCCCCGAGGGTGTCGACCTCTTCGCACTGGGCGTGCGGGCGCTCGGCTTCGCCTCGGCGGCCGGGGCCACGGCCATCGCCATCGTGCTGTGGGGGGTGCAGTCGCTCGTGCCCGCCGCGCCCTCCGGCGCGAGCCCCGTGGCGGGGCCGGCATTCTACCTCCTGGTGCTCGGCACCCCGGCCGCGATGGCGCTGGCCGGCGCCACCTGCTGGTTCCTGCTCCGCCCGGTGGAGTCGTCTTTCCGCCGCGGCGGCCTCGCGATGGTGAGCGCCTTCCTCTCGTTCGTCGTCTCGCTCATCACCCTCCCGGCGAGCGCACTCTTCGGGCGCCCGGGCCTGCTGGCCGCTTCGCTTCTCTTTGCCCTCGCGATGGTGCTCTTCGGCCGGAGCCTCCGCCGCTGGGGGCGGACGGCGTGACGCGCGCGCTCCGGGTCATCGACCTTGGCCGGTGCCGATACGGCGATGCGCTCGAGCTGCAGCGGGAGCTCTGCCGGGCCCGGGTGGCAGGTGCGATCACCGAGGACATCCTCCTCCTAGTCGAGCACGACGCCGTCGTGACGCTGGGACGTGGCACCCGGCCCGAGAGCCTCCCCCTGCCGCCGGACGCGCTCCGCCAGGGCGGCGTCGAGGTGTTCGACGTGGAGCGCGGCGGCGACGTGACCTGTCACGAGCCCGGGCAGCTCGTTGGATACCCGATCTTCGACCTGCAGGCCCTTCGTCCCGACCTGCACTGGTACCTCCGCGAGCTCGAAGGCGCGCTCATCGACGCGCTGGCCGCCGTCGGGATCGCCGCCGGACGGGAACCGGGGCGCACCGGCGTGTGGGTGGAGGGGCGCAAGGTCGCGAGCATCGGCATCCAC
>DASYXP010000301.1:0-2624 GCA_035934835.1 Gemmatimonadales bacterium
GATACGACAGCACCAGGTCATAGAGCGGCGCGCCGCGGGCCGGCGGATCGAGCAGCCGCGAGAGGCGGTCGGGGGGGATGAGCACGGTGCGCGGACCCACTGCCGCGCTCAGCACCGCCCCGTCCGCCAGGCGGACGAGCAGCAGGTAGTGCATCCCCGGCACCCGCGCGAGGCTCGCCACCTCGGTGGTGACGGTCGTATCCATGTTCCGCACGAACGCCGACACCATCGGCTCCGGCAGGTCGAGCGAATCGAGCGGGAGCTCGACCCGCGGGATTCCCCGCGGCGACCAGAGCGCCAGCTCCGCCGGATAGTCCTCGCCCGCGATCGCCGAGGAGCGCCACAGGGCGTACAGCTCCGCGGCGCTGGATGGCTCCGTCGCCGCGGCCACCTGGCCCGCGAATTTCTCCAGTTGCGGCACGGCGAAGGGGTCCGGTTCCTCGCCGAGACGGCCCACGTCACGCCCGGCCACGAGCAACCGGCCCTCGAGTTCCGCGCCCCACGTGACGAGCCCGGCGGCGCTCCCCGCCACCAGCCCGACGCCCACGATCACGGCCCAGCGCGGCGCCCGACGCATCAGGAGCAGCAGCGCCGGCGCCCAGAGGAACGTGTACCAATCGGGCCAGCCATAGCGCGGATTCCACACCACGAGCCCGACCACCGCGGCCCCGAGCGCCACGCCGATGGCCACCCACAGCGTGCCCGGCGCCCCCCGGGGCGCATCGTCCGGCCCGCGCAGGAGCGCCGCCGCGAGCAGCACCGGCGCCGCGGCCGCGGTCAGCAGGGCCACCTGCCACGTGAGCCAGAGCAGGAGCGGCACGCCGTCGGTCGGGGGCGTGATCCCGCGCGCGAGGTCGCTCACGAGGTACGGCGCACCCACCAGGAGGAGCACGGCGAGCGCGCGGCCGCCCCAGGTGCGGCGGATGCGGCGGCGCCAGAGCGCCACGCCCGCCGCCGACGCGAGCGTGCCGGTGGCCGCGAGGATGCCGGCCGACCTCGAGAAGGGGCCGAGGAGCGAGCGGAAGAAGGTGGCGGAGGAGAAGAGCGTTCCCGCGCCGAGCGCGGGCCCGAGCGGCGTGAAGGCGAGGAGGCCCACCGCCACGACCGCGAATGCGAAACGCTCACGGGCGCGCGTGCTCGCGGCGATCGAGGCGAGCAGCAGGAGCAGCACGAGCCATCCCGTGAGCCGGGCGCCCTGCGCCAGCGCGGCCACCCGGGCATCCCCCTGGCTGGGTGGCACCGGCCGCACGCTGAAGAGCGTGCGGGGCCCGGTCGGGGTGTCGACCTGGTAGTCGAAGACGTCGGGGTCATTCGGCGCCGCACCCGCGAGATAGACCCTGAGGCTGACGCCGGTGGCCGCGCGGAACCGCTCGACCAGCGACGCGGCGCGGTCGGGGTCCACCGGATCCGCCCAGACGAGCAGGCTCGCCACCGCGGTCCGGTGTCCGGCACAGGGGCGCCGGCTCTCGAGCAGCAGGTAGTACTTGCTCGACCGGACGGTGAGGGAATCACCGGCCACCTCGGGGAGGAGCCGGTGCCGGCCGGCCCAGGCCCACGGCGTGCCATCACCGTCGAGGATGGCGACGGCCAGCTCCACCCCGCCGTCCGGCGCCAGGTCTCCCAGGCGCCGGAACGCCGTGCGGCGGTCGATGCCGCAATAGCCCGTGGCGCGGTCCGCGGCCTGCTCATCGGCCACCACGCCGGCGGTGAGGTCCTGCTGGAGGCGCGACGAGGCGCGCTCGATGCGGGACTCACGCTCGGCGGGCCACGCGGTGGCGATGCGCCACACCCGCCACTGGACCGCCCCAACGACGAGCGGCAGCGCCAGGAGGACCATCAGCACCGCCCGCCGTCCTCGGCGGGCCGGCAACAGCGTCCAGGCGCCGAGCCCCGCGCAGAGCGCGACCACCCCCACCCACGCCGCATCCGGTGTGCGCAACCAGGCGCCGGCCGCCGCGCCGGCCAACGCCGTCGGGATGGTCCACCAGTCTCGGCGATCGAATGGGCTCACCCTTCGAACTTAGCGGCTCCGATGGGAGCGGGCAGGCACCGGCCCTATCTTTAGGCCCTATGACCTCCCCGCTCCGGTCCGGACGCCTCGCCCTGCTGGCGTCGCTCGTGGCCACCCCGCGCCTGGTCGCGCAGGTGCCCGCGACCTACACCCTGTCGATCAGCGACCACAGCACCGAGACTGGCCGGGAGGTGGTCAGCATCCGACCGGGGCCGGGCGGCCTCCCGTCCACCACGCTCTCCGGGATCGCCCGGTACCCTGCCGTCCGCCCGAGGGCCCAGGTCACCGGGACGCTCGACCGCGGCGCCGATGGAGCGCTCGTGTCCGCGCAGTTCGACTGGCAGACGCCGGAGCACGCGTGGCGGACCTATGTGCAGGCCGGGGTCCGCCGCCTGACGGTCCGCACCGCGACCGAGGGGCGCGAATCGGCCCGGGAGTACCCGGCGGACGCGCGAACAGTGGTGCTCGACGACAGCCTGTTCACCCCCTGGATCATCGTGGCCGCCCTCGCCACAGGGAGCGAGGCTCCGATCCACGCCGTCTGGCCCCGCGCCGGCCGGCGCGGCGACCTGCAGGTCCGGCGCTCGACCGGCGCCGATGGCGGGACCACCAT
>DASYXP010000062.1:0-8025 GCA_035934835.1 Gemmatimonadales bacterium
GGAGCCCGGCTCACGGACGCCTCGCCGGCCTCGGCATGATGATGGAAGGGCTCGGCACCAACCCGATCGTCCCCGACTTCGTGCTGGACCAGGCGTGGCGCGACAGCGTGCCTGACATCGACCGGTGGACGCACGCCTACATCACCCGTCGCTACGGCGCCGACGACCCGGCGGCGTGGCACGCCTGGCAGGTGCTCCTGGCCACCGCGTTCCGCTCGAGCGCTCAGACCGGGAACTTCCTGGCCGAGCGGCCGCAGTTCTACCGGGCGGGGACGGCGTATCGGTCGGAGCCGGTGGCGCCGTACGACGTGAACCTGCTGGCCGGTGCGCTCGACTCAATGCTGGCCGCGGCACCCGCGCTGGGGCGGAATGACAACTACCGGTATGACGTGGTCAACCTGACCCGGCAGGTCCTGGGTCAGCTGGCCGTCCCGTACGTGTCGCAGGTGCAGGAGGCCTACACTCACGGCGACCGGAAAGCGCTGGCGGTCGCGGCGGCGCGGGTGACGGGCCTCCTTGGCGACCTCGACACCCTCGTCGCCACGCGGCAGGAGTTCCTGCTCGGCCGCTGGATCTCTGATGCGCGGCACTGGGGACACACCCCCGCCGAGCGGCGGCTGTATGAGTGGAACGCACGGAACATCATCACGCTCTGGGGCACCAAGTGCACCGAGGGGCAGAACGACGACCTCAACCTCTACGCGTTCAAGGAGTGGGCGGGGATGTTCTCGTCGTACTTCCTGCCGCGGTGGCGGGAGTTCTTTGCGCGGCTCGACCGGTCGCTGGCGACGGGGGTGCCATTCGACCGGGCGCCCTTCGCGGCGGATATGTGTGCGTGGGAGCAGGGGTGGTCGCGCGCGGAGACGGCGTTCCCAACCGAACCCCAGGGAGATGCAGTGGCGACCGCCCGCCGGCTCTGGGGCAAGTACCGGGGCGACTTCCGATAGCAGGCGTTCCCTTGCCGAGGCCGGAAGCGCCCCGCAACTTCTAGCGGCCGGCGCGGGTGCGGCAGATCTGGGCGGCTGACAGACCCAACCTTGAGGCACTGGAGGGAACGATGAAGAAGAACATGGGTACGGCGGATCGCACGATCCGGATCCTGGCGGCGATCGTGATCGGCGTCCTCTATTTCACCGGCCACATCGGCGGCACGCTCGCGATCGTGCTGGGCGTCATCGCGGTCGCGTTCGTGATCACCAGCTTCATGGGGCGGTGCCCCGCCTACGTGCCGCTCGGCATCTCGACGGACAAGGAACCGCCGGGCTCCGCCGGCGCGTGACGCTGGCGTAGTTGGGCGACCAGGTCGCGGCCGACTGACGCCGGTCCGTGACGAGGGTGGGACCACGGAGGTCACGGAGTTGCACGGAGATCCACGGAGAACTTCAGGTCGTCGTGGTCGACCGTGCAGGCGCCCGAGCGCGTAGTCAGCGATGCGGCGCGGCACCGTGCGCCTGGACTGGCCTTCCGATCAAGCCCTTCAGGGCGCCCTGCCGAGAGGCGGCTTCAGCCGCCGGTAAGCGGGCGGCGCATGCGCCGCCCCTGCGGATCGGCCTCATCGGGGCCGCGCCGGTCCCCGACACCGATCAAGCCCTTCAGGGCGCCCTGCCGAGAGGCGGCTTCAGCCGCCGGGAAGCGAGGCGCGATTCCGGAATCAGCTCCCCCTCTCCACGAACGTGGAGAGGGGGTTGGGGGGTGAGGACCAGAGTGGGCCGGACGCCGAGGTGTTCCGGGCGGCGCATGCGCCGCCCTGCGGATCGCGCGTGGCGCCCATGCCACATAGTCACCGCGCCCGCGGGCCCGTATATTGTCGAAGTCCTTCCCCAGCGAGATCCCTGATGCGCCGCGCCCTCCGTGCCTCCCTGCTCTTCCTCCTCCTTGCCGCGCCGGCCGCGGTCGCCGCGCAGGGGGTCAACACCCTTCCGCCCGACCTCACGGCCAAGGTCCAGGCCGCGGTGACGGACGTGATGACCCGCACCCACGTGCCGAGCGCATCGGTCGGGATCGTGCAGGGGGGCCGGATCGTCTACACCGCCGCCTTCGGCAGCGCTCGGCTCTCCCCGGCGCTCCCCGCCTCGCCCGACATGCACTACGCCATCGGCTCGATCAGCAAGCAGTTCACCACCGCCTGCGTGCTGCTCCTGGCGCAGGAGGGGAAACTCTCGCTCGACGACCCGGTCTCGAAGTGGTTCCCCGAGCTGACCCGCTCCAACGAGGTCACCATCCGGAATCTCCTGTCGCACACCTCGGGCTACGAGGATTACGCGCCACAGGACTACACTATCCCGGCGTGGACCCACCCGACCACGGCGCAGGCCATCATCCACGAGTGGGCCACGAAGCCGCTCGACTTCGACCCGGGCACCCAGTATCAGTACAGCAACACCAACTTCAACATCGTCGGCCTCATCGTCGAGAAAGCGAGCGGCCAGCCCTTCTGGCAGTTCCTCTCCTCGCGCGTGCTCAAGCCGCTGCACCTCGACCGCGCGATCGACCTCGACACGCAGCGCGAGCAGCTCGAGCCGCTGGGCTACGCCCGCGCCGCCCTCGGCCCCCTCCGCCCCGCCCGGATGGAAGCGCCCGGCTGGTACTTCGCCGACGGCGAGATGGCCATGCCGGTCGGCGACCTCCTCACCTGGGACATCTCGCTGATGGACCGGACGCTCCTCTCCCCCGCTTCCTACGACGCGATGGAGACGGAGATGAAGCTCAAGAACGGCCAGGGGATCGGCTACGGGCTGGGCGTGGCGGTGGGCTATCGGAACGGCCACCGGGTGGTGGCCCACAGCGGCGAGGTGGGCGGGTTCGTGGCGCAGAACATCGTCTTCCCCGATGACCGGATCGCCATCGCGGTGCTGACCAACCAGGAGGCGAGTTCCGCCGCCGGCGCCATCGGCCAGGCCCTCGCCGGGGTCCTCCTCCCCGGCACCCCGGCGGCCGCCGACCCGGGCCCCGCCGAGTCGCAGGCGACCGCGATCCTGGGCGGGCTGCAGCAGGGGAAGATCGACCGGTCGCTCTTCACCGCGAACGCCAACTTCTACTTCGACGACACGACCCTCGGCGACTTCAAGTCGAGCCTCGGGCCGCTCGGCGCCATCACGTCGCTGCACCAGACGCGGTCGGCGCTCCGCGGCGGGATGACCTACCGCGGATTCGCGGTCGAGTTCGCCAACGGCACCAAGGTGTCGCTCAGCACCTATACCACCACCGACGGCAAGATCGAGCAGTTCCTGGTCGACACGCCGGGGTGAGCGGCACCGCATCCTGAGGGGTCCGGAGATGGACAAGCCGAATCGCATCGCCCAGGTGTACGGGTACGCGGTCTGCCTCGTGGCCATCGTGGTGGCGCTCATCACCATCACGTCGATCGTGAACTCGGCCTTCGAGCGCGCCAATCCCCTCGAGAGCGGCTCCACGTTCGGGCCCTCGCTCACCTCCTTCGAGGCCTACCAGGCCACCTACCGGCAGACGCCGACCACGGCGGGCACGACCGCCGCCGCTGACACGATGCCCGAGGCGGCGCTGCGCGCGCGCTACGACGCCCTCGCCAGCGACCGTGCGGCGGCGGTCCGCTACCGGACCGCCAAGGAGATGACCACCAACGGCATCCTCCTGCTGGTGGCGTGCGCGCTCTTTTTGTTCCACTGGAGCTGGGCCCGCAGGCTCCACGCGGCGGCATCCGGCGCCTGACCGACCCCGGGGAACGACCGACCCCGGCATCATGCTGCCCCCATCGCGCCTCCACCGCCCGGCCACGGCCCGGGCGAGCGGCGCTGAGCATCACCCGTCATCGAGAGGCCGCTCCGATGAAGACGTCCACCAAGGTCGTGACCCTCACGCTGTTGCTCGCCATCGCCGCGTTCGTCACCGAACCGCACGGCCCCCTCGGCAGCTTCTGGGCGCCGTCCCCCGACGCACCGGCCGCGGCCGGGATCCAGGTGCCGCTCTTCATGATCCTCGGCATCGTCGAGGCGCTCGCGTTCGGGCTCGGCGTGTCGTTCCTCTTCTTCGGCCGCTCCCTGCTCAAGGCCCAGGGGACGGCGTCGGAGTCGCTGACGCGCGGCGCCCACCTGGCCATCAGCTGGCTCCTGCTCAACTGGTGGGCCCACGACAGCCTCCACCTGCACAACGGGATGCAGCTCAACGGGCTCCTGATGATCGAGTACGGGTTCCACGTGACGCTCATCATCGCCGGCATCACACTGGCACGATACTTCCTGGCCGTCACCCGCGGCCCCGCGCCACGGGCCGCCGGCGCCTGAGCGCCGCACGATGACCGACGCCCGCCCCACCGCCCGGCTCGAGGCGCTCTCGGACGGCGTCTTCGCCATCGCGATGACGCTCCTCATCCTCGATGTCCGGCTGCCGTCCCCCGACGGCATCTCCGGCACGCCGGAGCTCTGGGGCGCGCTCGGGCACCTCGCGCCGTCGGTGTTCGCGTTCGTGCTGAGCTTCGGCATCATCCTCATCACCTGGGTGAACCATCACGCCACCCTGGCGCTGGTGGACCGGTCGTCGGCGCGGTTCATCTATGCCAACGGCCTCCTGCTCCTGACCGTGGTCTCGGTGCCGTTCACCGCCGGCCTTCTCGGCGACTTCCTGGCGACCGACCACGCCGCCCCGGCGGTGGTGCTCTATAACGCCATCCTGGCGGTGCAGGCCATCGGATGGATCCTGGTGGACGGGGCGGCGGTGAAGGACCGCCTCGCCACCGGTGACCGGGCCACCGCGCTGCTGCGCAACGGCCGCCGGAACGGCTACGTCGCCGCCCTGTTCTACGCCCTCCTCGCGGTCGCGGCGTTCCGCGCGCCGCTCGCGAGCGCCCTGGTGACCACGGTGTCCTGGATCTTCTGGCTGATGCTCGGCGTCCGGATGCAGCGAACGTGATCCACCCGGCGCCCGTGACCCTGGAAGGGTTCGGCGTCCGGCTCGAACCGCTGGCCCCGGCGCACGAGCCGGCGCTCCGCGAGGCCGCCGCCGATGGCCGGCTCTGGGAACTCTGGTACACGGCCGTCCCCGCGCCGGAGCTCACCGCCAAGTACATCGCCGATGCGCTCAGCGGTCGGCAGGCGGGGCACATGCTCCCGTGGGCGGTGCGCGAACTTTCGACCGGCGCCATCGTCGGCAGCACCCGGTATCACGACATCGTCGCACCGATCGACCGGGTCGAGGTCGGGTACACCTGGTACGCGTCGCGCTGGCAGCGAAGCCACGTCAACAGCGCCTGCAAGCTCCTGCTCCTGGGGCACGCCTTCGAGGCGCTGGGCTGCCAGGTGGTGGGGCTCCGGACGGACAACTTCAACTTCCGCTCCCAGCGGGCCATCGCGGCGCTCGGCGCGCACCTGGACGGCGTCCTGCGGCACCACCAGGCCCGCCGCGACGGCACCGTGCGCGACAGCGTGATGTTCAGCATCCTCGCCACGGAGTGGCCCGACGTGAAGCGGCACCTGCAGACCCGCCTCGAGCGGCACGCTGGCCCCGATGGCGGGCGGTGACGGTCCGTACGACCTCGACCGGTTCGTGGAGCCGCAGGCGGGGAGCCACGAGCAGGCCCTGGCGGAGATCCGGGGCGGCCGGAAGCGGACGCACTGGATGTGGTACGTCCTTCCCCAGCCTGCCGGGCTCGGGATGAGCGAGATGCCGCGGCGCTACGCCATCTCCGGACTCGACGAAGCGCAGGCGAACCTGGTCCACCAGGTCTTGGGACCCCGGCTCGTGGCGTGCGCCGAGGCCGCGCTGGCCGCGAAGGATCGACCGGCTGCTCGCCAGGTGCTGGCCAGTGATCACCCGTCACGCTGATCGGACCCCCGTGACCGTCGCCCGGAACCCGTTCGCGTTCGTCACCGGCACCAGCTCCGGGATCGGCGAGGCGCTCGTCCGCGAGCTGCTTCGTCGTGAGTGGCGGGTGGTGGGTGCGGCCCGCCGCGCTGCAGCGATCAGCGACCCGCGGTATACCCACCTGCGGCTCGACCTGGCCGACCTGGCCACCCTCGCCGCGACACTGGACCGCGACGTCCGGCCGCTGCTGGCCGGAGCGGCCATGGGCCGACTGGCCCTCGTCAACAACGCGGCGCTCGAGGCGCTCCTTGGCCCCATCGAGCGGCTCGACGCCTCCGCGCTCCCGGCCATCTTCGCGGTCAACACCGCCGCGCCGATCCTGCTGATGGGATGGTTCCAGCGCCACGCCCGGGCGGGGCAGCCGCTCCGCATCGTCAACGTGTCGACCGGTGCCGCCGTGACGCCGCTGCCGGGACTCGGCGCCTATGGGACCACCAAGGCCGCACTCCGGATGGCGGGGATGATCCTGGCCACGGAGCTCGATGCGGCCGGCGCCAAGGCCGGGCCGGACACCAGCATCCTGTCGTATGAACCGGGGCTGGTGGACACACCGATGCAGACCGCGGTACGGGACAGTTCGAGCGAGATCGTCCCCATCGTGCAGATGTTCAAGGATTGGGCGGCGGCGGGAGCGCTCGTGCCACCTGCCCTGCCGGCCGCGGAGATCGCGGACTACCTCGAGGCCGACGGGCACGATCGGTGGGAGGAGCGCCGCCTGACGCCCCCGCCGACGGGTGACCGGCCGGCCTGACCTCACCCGGAGGGACCGATGCCCGACCCCAACTCGCCACTCGGCCGGCCGATCGGCTGGACCGGTGCGCTCCGCTGGCTCGTGGCGGTGGCCGCCACGATGGTCATCGGCGCCGCCTTCTACGAGGGCCGCTATGGGCTCGGCGCCGCCGGAGCCGGGTTCCTCGTCATCGCGGTCGTGCTCGCCATCCGGGCCGGTCGGGCACGCGGGGACGCCGCCGGCAACCTTTGACCCCCCGGACCCGTATGTCCGGCCAGACGGCCGTCACCTGCACCACCCCGTGATACCCCACAGGAAGGGACGCACTACCATGCGCCGCACCGCCTTCGTCGCCGCCCTGGCGATCCTCGCCACTCCTGCGCTGAGCGCGCAGGGGCTCTACATGCCCCGCGCGGTCAAGCGGACCTACGTCAACGGCACCCGCGCGTTCGACGGCAACCCCGGCCCGAAGTACTGGCAGGACCACGGCAAGTACGACATCACCATCTCGATGATGCCCCCCGCCCGCCAGGTGAGCGGCACGGAGCAGATCACCTACACCAACGAGAGTCCCGATACGCTCCGGGTGCTCGTCATCAAGCTCTTCCCCAACTCCCACCGTCCCGGCGCCCCGCGCGATGGCGGCACGTCGGAGGAAGGGATCACGTCCGGGGTACGCGTCACCTCGTTCGCGGTGGACGGCCAGCCGCAGCTGTGGGACGCCAACCCCCGCTACTTCACCTCCCAGCCGGTGCGCCTGCCGAAGCCGCTGGCCCCGGGCGCCTCGGTGCAGCTCGCGTTCCAGTGGGCGTACGACCTCCCGAAGCAGCCCAGCCGCCAGGGGGTCATCGACCCCACCACCTTCTACGTGGCGTACTTCTACCCCCGCGTGGCGGTGTACGACGACTACAACGGCTGGGACACGATGGACCACGCCGGCCACGAGTTCTACAGCGACTTCAACGACTATGACGTGACGGTCAAGGTCCCCGCCAACTACGTCGTCTGGGGCACCGGCACCCTCACCAACGCGGCCGACCTGCTGCAGCCGGCGGCGCTGCAGCGCTTTCAGGCCTCCTTCACCTCCGACACCACCATCCACGTGGCCACCGGTGCTGAGATCCGCGCCGGGAAGGTCACGACCCGTGGCGCCGTCAACAGCTGGCACTTCACCGCCTCCGACGTCCCCGACATGGCGTTCGGCGTGAGCGACCACTACGACTGGGACGCCGCGAGCGTCCAGGTGGACGACGCCGCCCACCGCCGCGCCAGCGTGCAGGCGGCCTACAACGACACCGCCGCCGACTTCCACCAGATGGTCAAGTTCGCCGCCCACTCGCTCGACTTCCTGTCCCACCAGTGGCCGGGCGTGCCCTACCCCTACGAGAAGATGACCGCCTTCCAGGGGGGCGCGGGGATGGAATACCCGATGATGGCCAACGACGAGTCGTACCCCGACC
>DASYXP010000081.1:0-6738 GCA_035934835.1 Gemmatimonadales bacterium
TCGTCCGTCGTCTTGCCGTAGTTGTCCGAGAACTCGATCTGCCCGTTCTGCCCTGCCTGCGCCGTGACCTTGGCGAAGATATTGGTGCCGGGGTTGTTCTCATTGAATGTCCCCGGCGAGCCGGCGGTCAGCGCCGGGTAACGCGCAGCCAGGGTGTCGGCCACGGCCAGAGCATCGCCATTCTTGCCGGCGTTGAGGAGCGCGCCGGCGTAAGGAAGCGTCTTCTTCTGAATGTCGGCGCTCACGAAGAATTGCGCCTTATTCTTGACGATCGGGCCGCTGATGGAGCCACCGAACATCGTGGTGCTGAACGTGTTGGCACCCTTGCCCGAACTGTCGTTCCCGACCAGCCCCTGGTTCTGGAGGCTCAGCCACGCATCCCAGTGAAAGTCGTTGGTGCCGCTCTTGGTGATGGCGTTGACCAGGCCGCCGGTGAAGCCGCCCTGCCGCACGTCGAACGGCGAGACCAGTACCTGGAACTCCTTCACGGCATCGAGCGGGACCGGCCGGGCGCTCACCTGGCCCCCCGGGACGCCCGAGGCGCCGAGGCCGAAGAGGTCGTTGTTGACCCCGCCGTCCACCTGGATGTTGTTGAAGCGGTTGTTGGAGCCACCGATCGATGGGCCGCCGTTCGGGGTCGCCACCACTTGCGGGCTCGTGACCACGAAGTCGGTGAAGTTGCGCGAGATCGTCGGCAGATTGGCGATGGCGGAGTCGGAGATGGTGCTGGCGGCGCCGGTCCGGCCCTTGTTGATGAGCGGGTCGACCGCGGCGTTGATGGTGAGCTCCTGCACCTGCACCACCGCCTGGGTCAGCTCGAAGTCGTGGGTGAAGCGCTGGCCGAGGTTGAGCTGCACGCCGGACAGGTTGTTGGGCTGGAACCCGACCCCGCGGGCCGAGATGGTGTAGGGGCCGCCTGGGGGCACGTTCTCGAGGGAGTACCGGCCGCCGGCGCGGGTCTGGATCTGGAAGCGCTGGCCGGTGCTGGTGTTGATGATGATGACGGTGGCACCTTCGACCGGCTGGCCCCCGGCCTGGGTGACCCGGCCCGACACGGCCGCGCTGGTGACGCCCTGCGCGGAGAGCGGACCTGCCGCCAGAACGGCAAGCGTCGCCGCGATCGCCCAGGCTGCTGCCCGACGAAACCACGTCGTCATGATATCCCTCGGATTGTGGGGTGTGCCCTGCAGGTCGTGGGCTCCGGCCACCGGCCGGTGACCCTCGTCACAACGGCCATAACATATGCATTGGGCCGGATGGGTCAAGCGGGAGGGGCCGGGCGTTACCCCCCCGTGGCCGGGACCCCGCCGAACCGCCGCCAGAGGAAGAACGCCGGCACGCCCACCAGGATGATGCCGAAAGTGACCCCGGTGTTGACCGGGTCGGTCCAGAGGGCGTTGACCACCATCCCCACCGAGGCCACCAGAAAGAGGATCGGCGCCAGGGGGTACCCCCAGGCCCGGTACGGGCGCTCCAGATCCGGGCGGGACCGCCTGAAGACGAACACCGCCGCCACGGCCAGGGCGTAGAACGGCCAGATGCCGAGGATGAACTTGTCGGCCAGCTGCTTGAAGTCGTTGAGCAGCACGTAGATGGTACCCAGGCCCGTGGCGAGCCAGATGGCCACCGAGGGGCTCTGGAACCGGGGGGAGACCCGCGCGATCCCGCGGAAGAAGAGCCCCCGGTCGGCCATCGCGAAGAACACGCGAGGACCGGTCATCATCGACCCGTTGAGCGCCCCGAAGCACGACACCATCACCATCGCCGAGATGACCCCGGCCCCGCCGGCGCCGAGGAGGGGGATGTGCCGGGCCGCGTCGGCGGCGATGAGCCTGGAGCCTCCCATCTCCGAGATGGGCACCAGGTAGATGTAGGCCAGGTTGATGAGGGCGTACACCACGACGATGAGGCCGGTGCCGATGAGGAGCGCGCGGGGAAGGTTCCGGGCCGGGTCCCTGACCTCACCACCCATGAATGCCAGGTCGGCCCAGCCGTCGTAGGTCCACATCACCGCCACGAGCGCCGTCGCCATCACCGAGAGCCCCGCCGCCGCACCCACGGGGGCCGCGGTGAAGTGGGCCACGCTCCCCTCCCCCGCCACGAACGCCAGCAATCCCAACGCCGCCAAAGCCGCGAACTTGAGCCCGGTGGCCACGTTATTGACCACCGCCGCCACGTTGACGCCCACATAATTGAAGGTGCCGCAGACGATCACCGCCCCCGCAGCCACGTACCGCACCTGCATCGGCGTAAAGGGCACGAAATAACCGAGGTACTCCGCGAAGATCGTCGCGATGGCGCCGAGCGCCGCCGCGCGGAGGACCACGAGCTCCGACCATCCGAACAGGAACGCCGGGAGCGGGCCGAACGCCTCGAGGATGAATGCGAAGATCCCCCCCGACCGCGGCAGCGCCGCCGCCAACTCGGCCAGGGTGAGCGCCCCCGCCAGCGCCACGGCGCCGCCGATGAGCCAGAGGAGGAGGACCGGGCCCGCCTAGCCGATCTCTCCCGCCACAAGCGCGGGGACCCGGAAGATCCCGCTGCCGATCGTGGATCCCACGAGCACCGCCACCGCGCTCCAGAGCCCAAGCCGACGGGTGAGCCGTTCGCCCCAGGCGTCGCGCTGCGGTGCGGGCATCGGCAGGGCCTTTCGGGTGAGGGCTTAGGGCTTAGGGCTTAGACGAACAGTGGTCTGGGGCTGACGGCGTTGTGCACGGCTTAGGGAATGACATGGCGTGTCGGAGAAAGTAGGCCCCGAGATTTCCGATTGGCAACCTGTCCTTCTCGATGCCCCACGCTTCGCCCTATTCCCTAATCCCTAAGCCCTAAGCGCTACGCCCTAAGCCCTAAGCGCTACGCCCTAAGCGCTACGCCCTGCGCTCACCGATCGCCCGCTTGACATCCCGCGTTGAAACACGGTTTTTTGGGATCGGTCCGACCCGCGCGCGCCCGAGCAACTGCGTCCAATCGACTGTCGGAAAAGGAGTTATGGACCCCAAGCTGCTTCGGCGTCTGGCCTGGACCGGCGCTGCGTTCACCTTCCTGCTGATCGTCCTGGGCGGGATCGTCCGGATCACCGGCTCGGGGCTCGGCTGCGGCGAACACTGGCCCAACTGCAATGGGCGCTGGTTCCCCCCGCTGGACCTCCCGACGCTGATCGAGATCAGCCACCGCTGGGTGGCGGCGCTCGTCACCATCACGGTGACGTCGGTCGGGATCGTGGCGTGGGTCCGCCACCGGAACGAGCCCCGGATCCGGAACCCCGCCACGATCGCCTTCGTGCTCCTGGTGGTCCAGGTCCTCCTCGGCGCCATCACGGTCAAGCTCACGCTCCCCCCCAGCGTCGTCGTGGTCCACCTGGCCAACGCGATGCTGGTCCTGGCCGCCCTGCTGGTCACGGCGATGCGCGCCTCCACCACCCAGGAGGCCGTCCCGGCGGGGGAGCGGCACCCGGGCCATCCCTTGGCGCTCGTCACCGCGGGGCTCGGGTTCATCGTCATCCTCTTCGGTGCCCTCACCGCCAACCTGCACGCCGGCTGGTACTGCGCCGGGTTCCCGCTCTGTGACGGCAAGCTCACGCCGCCGACGGTGCCGCTGGCGCTGATCCACTGGACCCACCGGCTGCTGGCGTTCACCTTCGTCGGCGTGGTGATGGCGCTGGCGTGGACCGCCCGACGCCGGCGGGGCCCTGCCGGCCTCCGCTACCGGCGGATGACCGCGGCGCTCCTGGTGGTGTCGCTGGCCCAGGTGGCGGTGGCCGCGGCGATGGTCCTCAACACGCTCCCCCCCGGGCTCCGGGCGCTGCACCTCTTCACCGGCACGTCGGTGTGGGCGGTGCTGGTGGTGCTGCTCTTCTTCTCCCGCCGGACGCCGGCGGTCGAGGCGGAAAGTGCGGATACGGCTGGCGATGCGCGCCCCTCGGTGCTGCGCGACCTGGTGACCCTCACCAAGCCGCGGATCATCTCGCTCCTGCTCGTCACCACCGTCTTCCCGATGTTCATCACCGGCCACGGGCTCCCGTCGGTGGGGCTCGTCATCTGGGTGGTCATCGCGGGATACCTGATGGCGGGCGGCGCCAACGCCATCAACATGTGGTTCGACCGGGACATCGACGACCGGATGAGCCGCACCAAGCTCCGCCCGGTGCCGTCGGGGCGGATGCCGGCCTGGGGCGCGCTGGTCTTCGGGATGGCCCTCGGCGCCTCGTCCTTTGCGCTCTTCTGGGCCTACGTCAACCCGCTTTCGGCGTTCCTGGCGCTGGCCGGGCTTCTCTTCTATGTGCTGGTGTACACCGTCTGGCTCAAGCGCTGGACGCCCCAGAACATCGTCATCGGCGGCGCAGCCGGCGCCTTCCCGCCGCTGGTGGGGTGGGCGGCGATGGCCGGCCGGCTCGACCTCACTGCCATCTACCTCTTTGCCATCATCTTCTACTGGACCCCGCCCCACTTCTGGGCGCTGGCGCTCATCAAGCAGGGGGAATACGCCAAGGCCGGCATCCCGATGATGCCGCTGGTGCAGGGGGAACACCGCACCAAGCTCCAGATGCTGGGTTACACCGTGATGCTGCTGCCGCTCACCCTGCTCCCGTGGATCTCGGGCGACCTGGGGCTCTTCTACGCGGCCGCCGCGGTCCTCCTGGGCGCCCGTCTTCTCTGGTACTGCGTCCGGCTCCTCCGCGAGCCGGCGGTGACGCCGACGGCGTGGAAGATGTACAAGTACTCTCTCCTCTATCTCTTCCTCCTCTTCGCGGCGATGGGCGTCGACCGGGCGGTGCCCTTTGGGCACGGCAACCGGCCGCCGGAGGTGCTGAACCTCCCCGCCCCGCCGCCCTCGGCCGCGCCGACGGCCCCGGAGACCTTCCACGACCGCTGACGCACCCGGCGCCGCGGAGCCGCGCCGGAGGCTCGTGGCCCCGCCAGGACAGCTGGCGCGGCTCTGGCCCCGGGTCCGCCCCTATCAAGGCGCCCTCTCCCTCGCCTTTGCCACGCTCCTCCTGAGCGGGGGCATCTCGCTCGCATTCCCCCAGCTCGCCGGGTACCTGGTCGACGCGGCCTTCGTCCGCCACAGCCGCAGCTACCTCGACCGCATCGCCCTGGGGCTGGTGGCGCTCTTCACCATCCAGGCGGCGCTCAACTACGTCCAGACCTACCTCCTGACCGCCACCGGCGAGCGGGCCGTGGCGGGGCTCCGGCGCGAGCTCTTCGGGAAGCTGCTCGAGATGCCGCCCGGCTTCTTTGCCGACCGACGGGTGGGCGAGCTCACGAGCCGCCTCAACGTGGACATCGGGCTCCTGCAGTCGGCGATGAGCACCCAGGTGGCGGAGTTCTTCCGCCAGACGATGACCCTGGTGGGCGGCATCCTCATCCTGACCCTGAGCCAGCCCCACCTGATGCTCACGGCACTCCTCGTGGCGCCGCTGGTGGTGGGTTCGGCGGTGTTCTTCGGGCGCCGGCTCAGGAAGGTGTCGAAGGGGCTCCAGGACAAGGTGGCCGACGCCAACGCGCTCTCCGAGGAGGCCCTGAGCCAGATCCGCACGGTGCAGAGCTTCGTCCAGGAGCCGACCGAGCGGAGCCGCTATGCCGCCAAGATCCAGGCCATCATCACCACGGCGCTCGGCCGGGCGCACGTGCGGGGGATCTTCTTCGGGGTCATCACGCTGGTCACGTTCTGCGGGGTGACGGCGGTGCTCTGGCAGGGGGGGCGGGAGGTCCTGGCGGGGCGGCTCACCGAGGGCGACCTCATCAAGTTCGTCCTCTACACCCTCTTCATCGCCGGGGCGGTGGGGGGGCTGGTGTCGCTCTTCGGGCAGTACAACGAGGCGGTCGGGGCCGCCACCCGGGTCTTCGAACTGCTGGAGTCTCCGGTCGACGTGGCCGATCCGGCCGCGCCGGCGCCGCTCCCCCGGCCGGTGCGGGGGGAGGTGCGCTTCGACCGGGTCTCGTTCAAGTACCACGCCGACCCTGACGCCCCCTGGGCGCTCCGGAACGTGTCGCTCACGCTGGCGCCGGGGGAGGTCGTGGCGGTGGTGGGGCCATCGGGGGCCGGGAAGACGACGATGGCATCTCTCATCCCCCGGTTCTGGGACGTGACCGAGGGGCGGATCACCCTCGACGGGATCGACATCCGGGCACTGGCGCTCAAGGACCTCCGGGCCGCCGTCGGGCTGGTGCCGCAGGAGCCGGCGCTCTTCAGCGGCTCGGTGCGGGAGAACATCGCCTATGCCCGGCCGAACGCCTCCGACGCCGACGTGGTGGCAGCGTCCCGTGCCGCCCACGCCGAGGAGTTCATCGAGCGGCTGCCGGAGCGGTACGCCACCGTGGTCGGGGAGCGGGGGGTCAAGCTCTCGGGGGGCCAGCGGCAGCGGATCGCCATCGGGCGGGTCATCCTCAAGGATCCGGCGGTGCTGGTGCTGGACGAGGCCACCAGCTCCCTCGACACCGAGAGCGAGCGG
The DNA here is from genome assembly GCA_035934835.1 of Gemmatimonadales bacterium. Lineage (GTDB taxonomy): Bacteria > Gemmatimonadota > Gemmatimonadetes > Gemmatimonadales > GWC2-71-9 > CAMLHU01. Next base: position 6,452 of record DASYXP010000081.1, read on the forward strand.
CTGGTCGAGGAGGCACTGGAGCGGCTCCTGGTGGGCCGGACGACGCTGATCATCGCGCACCGGCTGAGCACGGTGCGAAGGGCCGACCGGATCGTGGCGTTGGACCGGGGGGAGGTGGCCGAGGTGGGGACGCACGAGGAGCTGCTGGCGCGGGACGGGCTCTACGCGCGGCTTTATCGGCAGCAGTTCCGGGAGGGCGACGTCCGGACCTCGTGAACCTGCCGCAGGGATGCACGAAGGGCCCGACGTCGGGAAACGCCGAGCCCTTCGTCACGACTTGGACCGAT
>DASYXP010000102.1:0-3754 GCA_035934835.1 Gemmatimonadales bacterium
GGGCGCGCTCGGGCCCGGTCACGCGGCGGACGAACCGCGCCAGGAACTCCGTCAGGTACGGCGCCTCGTCCGGCCGGAGGCCCGCGATGATGTCGGAGCCGTCGCTTTCGCCGCCCAGGGCCTCGAGGATGCGCCCTTCCCAGCGCTCCTCCACCCGCTGCCAGCGCGCCGCCACCGCGGCGTTCCGCACCCGGAGCGCCACCGCGGCAGCGGCGAACAGGAGCGACACGCCCACCATCGCCAGTGCGGACGCGATGACCAGGTCGAGCGCGGCACCTCCGGTCATCGGCGGTGGAGCAGGCGCTCGACCCGCACGGACAGTTCGGTGGGGGAGAACGGCTTGACCAGGTAGTCGTCGGCGCCGAGCCCGAACCCGCGCACCACGTCCTCCTCGTTGCTGAGCGCGGTGAGGATGATGACGGGGAGCGGGCGGGACGTCGGCGTGGCGCGGATCCGGCGGAGGACCTCGAGGCCGTCCATCTCCGGCATCTTGATGTCGAGGATGAGGAGGTCGGGGCGCTGGCCGTCGAGTGCCGCGAGGACGGCGGCGCCGTCGCTCACGTGGCGCACCGTGTGGCCGGCCTTGCCGAGCCGGTGGGTCACGATGCTGGCGATGAGCGGGTCGTCCTCGGCGATGAGCACCTGGGCCGGCGTCGCCATCCCGCCGCTCGCGCGCGGTCCGGGTGCCGGGGCCGTGGGTGCGGGATCGGGCGCCTGCCGCGCCAGGCGGCTCGCGACCGCCGCGGCGATCATCGCCGGGTCCACCGGCTTCTCGAAGTATGCGTCGGCGCCGAGGGCAAAGCACTCCGTCTTGATCTCGGGGCCGAGGCGCGCACTCAGGACGAATACCGGGGTCGCGGCCGTCGCGGCGTTGGCGCGCCAGCGTGACAGCAGCCGACGCCCGTCCTCGTCCGGAAGGAAGAGGTCGAGGAGCACCAGGTCGAAGCGTTCCGCCTGGATCATCGCGTCGGCCTCCGCGGCCGTCGCCGCCAGCCGGGCGACCCGCCCGCCGTCGGGCACCAGGCTCGCCAGCACCTGCGCCATCACCGGGTCATCGTCCACGATGAGCACCCGGTGCCCGGCGCGCCTCGACTCGGCGCGAAGCAGCGCGGCGAGGTGGGTGGCGGCCGCCGCGAGGCCCTCCGGCGGGGCATCCTCCACCCCGCCGGCTGCGGTGGTGATGGCTGGAAAGCCGTACGCCCCGCCGGAGCCCCTCAGCTGGTGGGCGATCCGCCGAAGCTCGGCCGCGAGCCGCGCCGAGTCGGTCGGCAGCGCTGCGACCAGGCGGTCGATGGTGGCGGAGGTGTTCGCGAGGCCGGCCAGGTAGTCGGCCACCAGCGCAGGTGGCAACGGATCGGTGTCGCTCAAAGTCCGATTGGCCCTCAGGGTCCGGCGGAGGATCGCGTCGGCGGCGTGCGGCTGATGTTAGTGGGGCCGGAGCCACGCCGATAGCCTGATGGCAATGGCCCGGAGCCGTGGTCGGGGCGGGGACTGCGGCACGACCGATCCGGTACGCGCCGGTGGGACGTGAACGTGGAGCGTGTGGCGACCCCCTCCGATCGCTGCCGACCGACATGAAGGTGTCCATAGATATACCAGCTAATTACCTTGACAATAATATGACGCAGAGTTACCCTTCTGCCATGGTCGAACCAGTGAATTCAGTCGAGCTGCGGCATCCGGTCCGGGTCGTGACGGAACGCACCGGCCTTTCCGCCGATGTGCTCCGCGCGTGGGAGCGCCGCCACGGCGTGGTGAAGCCCGCCCGCAGCGAGGGGGGCCAGCGGCTCTACTCGGATGCTGACATCGACCGGCTGGCGCTGCTGGCCAAGGCCACCCAGGTGGGGCGGAGCGTGAGCCACGTGGCGGCAATGTCGACGGAGGAGCTGACGAAGCTGGTGGCGGATGACGCGGCGCGGGCGGCGGAGCGGCCCGTTCGTGGTGCGCCCCACGTCGACGCGGCACTCGCCGCGGTCGGGGAGCTCGCGCCGGAGCGCCTCCACGCGATCCTCCGCCGGGCGCTCCTTTCGGTCGGAGCGCCTGAGTTCCTGTCCCAGGTGCTGGCGCCGCTGCTCGAGGCGGTCGGCTCGGCGTGGGAGGCGGGGACGATCACCGTTGCGGAGGAGCACGCGGCCTCCCAGGTGGTGCAGCAGCTGCTGGTGCGCCTCATCGAGGAGCTCGAGGCGCCGGGCAGCGCGCCGGTACTGGTGCTCGCCACCCCCGCGCACGAACGGCACACCCTCGGCGCGCTGATGGCCGGTGCCGCGGCGGCGCTCGACGGCTGGCGGGTGGTGTGGCTCGGCGCCGACCTTCCGGCCGCCCAGATCGCGGAAGCAGCGCGCATCCAGCGGGCCCGGGTCGTGGCGCTCAGCGTCGCGATGCCGGCGTCGGGCAGCGGCGTTGCGGCGGAACTCGGGGCCGTCCGCGCCGAGCTCGACCCGGCCACCACGCTGATGGTGGGCGGGGCCGGCGCCCCGGCGCTGGCGCGGGACCTCGACGGCGTCGTGTGGGTGGGCGACCTGGCCGACTGGCGGGCGCGGCTCGGCCTCTCCGCCCCGCCGCGGCAGCGCACCGCGAGGCACTGATGGTCCGCACCGCTTCGCGCCTGGCCCGTACCGTCGCGCTCTGGTTCGATGCCGGGGCCGCGGCGCCCGTGACCGCGCCTGGCGCCCGCCGGGTCGACTGGGTGCGCGTGCTGCCGTTCGCGTGGATGCACCTGATGTGCCTGGGCGTCTTCTTCGTCGGCTGGCACCCGGTCGCGGTGGCGGTCGCCGTCGGCCTCTACGTCGTGCGGATGTTCGCCATCACCGGCTTCTACCATCGGTACTTCTCCCACCGGACCTTCCGCACCAGCCGCCCGGCGCAGTTCGCCTTCGCGCTGGCGGGGGCCAGCGCCGCGCAGCGGGGCCCACTCTGGTGGGCGGCCCACCATCGCAAGCACCACCGCCACGCCGACACTGCGCTCGACGTCCATTCGCCGCGCCAGCACGGCTTCTGGTGGAGCCACATGGGCTGGATCACCTCGGCCGAGAACTTCCCCACGGATCTCCGGGAAGTGCGCGACCTGGCACAGTATCCGGAGCTCCTCTGGCTGGACCGCTTCGATGTCGCCGTGCCGGCGCTCCTGGCGCTCGGGCTCTTCCTGGCGGGCGGCTGGCCGTTCCTCATCTGGGGATTCTTCGTGAGCACCGTGGTGCTCTTCCACGGCACCTGCCTCATCAACTCGCTGGCGCACAAGATCGGCTCCCGCCGCTACGCCACCGACGACGACAGCGGGAACAGCCTGATGCTCGCGCTCGTCACGCTCGGCGAGGGATGGCACAACAACCACCATCGGTATCCCGGCGCCGCGCGCCAGGGGTTCTTCTGGTGGGAGGTGGACCTCACCTACTACGGGCTCCTCCTCCTACGGCGGGTCGGCCTCATCCGCGAGCTCCACCCGGTGCCGGCCCGCCTCCTGGAAGCGACCTGATGCGCATCGCGATCGTGGGGGGAGGGGTGTCGGGCCTCGTGGCGGCGTATCGGCTGCGCCGGGCCCACGAGGTGACGCTCTTCGAGGCCGATACCCGCCTCGGCGGACACGTGCACACCTGGCAGGTGGCGGCGGGGGGCCGCTCGTGGGCGGTGGACTCCGGCTTCATCGTCTACAACGAACGGAACTACCCGCACTTCTCCCGGCTGCTGGCGGAGCTGGGCGTGGCCACGCAGCCCTCCCGGATGAGCTTCAGCGTGGGCGACGTCGGCGCGGGGCTCG
>DASYXP010000116.1:0-2737 GCA_035934835.1 Gemmatimonadales bacterium
CTCGAGGCGGAGGCGCGGATCGTAGCCTCCGCGCTTCCGGCCGATTCGACCCAGTGGGGCCACGCGGTGCGCCGGCTGGCCGGCTCGGGCGGGCACCGGATCACGCTCATCGACACCCTCGGCCGGGTGCGCGCAGACAACGAGGTCTCCGACGCCACGCTCCCGTTCGTGGAGAACCACCGGATGCGGCCGGAGGTCCAGGCGGCGCTGGCCCGCGCCGAGGGTGAGGCGGTGCGCCACAGCGTGACCGTGGGCGAGGACCTGCTCTACGTCGCGGTGCGGGGCGGCCCCGGGATCGTCCGCGTCTCGGCGCCGTACGCGCCGGTGCAGGACACCCTCGACCGCGCCCGACGGGCGGTGCTCTGGGCCGCGCTGCTGGCGCTCCTGGCGGGAAGCGTGGCGGCCCTCGTGGGGACCCGGTCGATCACTTCCCCGCTCCGGCGGATCACCGCGGCCGCGCGGGCCATCGCCAGCGGCCGGCCGCCGATGCTGCCGATCACCACCATCCCCGACGTGAACGCGCTGGTGGTGGCGCTCCGTGAGATGGACGGGGAGCTCTCGGCCCGGTTCGAGGCGCTCGGGCGGGAGCAGGCGCGCATCGCAGCGGTGGTGGAGTCGATGCTCGAGGGGGTCATCGCTGCCGACCCGCGGGGGACGGTCGTGCTTGCCAACTCCGCGGCGCGGCGGCTCCTCGGCTATCCCGCGGGCGCCGCGCTGCCAGGGTTCGACGAGCTGTTCCGGACCAAGGCTGCGCGCGAGGTGGTGCGCGACGTCCGCGCCGGCGAGTCCGTGACCGGGCGCGAGGTGGAGCTCGAGGGACGGACGCTCCTCGCCACCGCGCGGCCCCTGCCCCAGGGCGGCGCCGTGCTCGTGCTGCACGACCTGACCGAGGTGCGGCGATTGCAGGTGATGCGGCGCGACTTCGTGGCGAACGTCTCCCACGAGCTCAAGACGCCGCTCACTTCCATTTCGGGGTACGCCGAGACGCTCCTCAGCGACCGGCCCCCGCTGGAGGTGGCGGAGCGCTTCCTGCAGACCATCCTCGGCAATGCGCGCCGGATGCAGCGGCTGGTGGACGGCCTGCTCGATCTTTCGCGGGTGGAATCGGGGCACTGGCAGCCGAGGCCGGAGCGGGTCGACCTTGGCGCGATGGTGCGCGAGGCGTGGGACGCCTTCGGCGACCGGCCGGCGGGGCGCGCCAGCGAGCTTGCGGTGGACGTGGCGCCCGATGCGCGAGCGATCGTGACCGACGCCGACGGGCTCCGGCAGGTGCTCACCAACTTCCTCGACAATGCCCGGCGCTACTCGCCGCCGGGGGCGCCGGTGACCGTGTCGGCCCGCCGGGAGGGACGCGGGACGCTGCTCGCGGTCGGCGACCGGGGGCCCGGGATCGCGGCGGAGCACCTGCCCCGGATCTTCGAGCGGTTCTACCGGGCCGACCCGTCGCGCTCGCGGGACGAGGGGGGGACCGGGCTGGGGCTCGCGATCGTGAAGCACCTGGTGGAGGCGCAGGGGGGGCGGGTCTGGGCGGAGAGCCGGGTGGGGGCGGGCACGACGGTGAACGCCTGGATCCCCGATGTCGGGGGCGGGCCGGCGGACATATGAGCCGGTGGGCACCCCGATCGAGGTCGCGCGGCCCGAATTTACCGGACCGTGACAGATACGCCCTCCGCGCGTGACGCGCCGGGGGCCTTTTTATCCGCGTTGGACGGGGATGCTCCCCGATCACACTCACCCAAGGAAGGACAGGATGCGACTCGTAGCTCGTCGGGCCCTCGCGCTCATCGCGGTCACCGCCGCGATCGGCGCGACGCGGGCCGCCGCCCAGGCGCCGACCGTCAGCGTCAGCGGCGTCGGATACCTGCAGTACGCCTACCAGCTCAAGGACACGGCCAACCACGTCAACTCTTTCGACGTGACCCGGGCGTACCTGAACGTGATCGGCAAGTTCTCCTCCGGCATCGGCACGCGCATCACCAGCGACGTGTACCGCGCGGCCGACAACTCCCTCCTCTACCGCCTCAAGTACGCGTACGTGTCGTACGCGCCGGAGCACAGCGCGCTCAGCTACCGGTTCGGGCTCACCCAGACGCCGATGCTCGACTGGGAAGAGGGGATGTGGGACTACCGGATGCAGGGCACCATGCCGATGGAGCGGGCCGGGTACATCACGTCCTCGGACTATGGCATCGCGGTCGACGGGACCTGGGGCACCGACGGGGCGGTCAACATGCAAGCCGGCATCTACAATGGCGAGGGTTACCACGGCGCCACCGGCGACCAGCGCAAGGACGTCGAGGCGCGGGTGTCGGTCCGCTTGATGCCCACCGACGAGGGTGGCACCCGCGGCGGTCTCCGGGCCACCGGCTTCGTGCAGTACGGGAAGCCGACCGGCGGCGGCCAGCGCGAGCGCTACGTCGGGATGCTCTCCTACAAGGCCAAGCAGTACCTCCTGGCGCTCGAGTATGGCTCGACCACCGACAGCAGCACCGCGGCGCCGACGGCAAAGGTGTCCGGCAGTGTGCTCAGCGTGTACGGGTTCGCCAAGATCCCGGACACCAAGTTCGGCGTGATCGGCCGGGTCGACATCGTCGACCCGAACACGAACCTCGCCGACAACCCGAACAATGTCCCCGCGGCGGCCGCGAACAAGCAGACGCGGATCATCGTGGGCGGCTCCTACCAGCTGTCGCCGAACGTGCGGCTGCTCCTGGACCTCGACAACAACACCTACAGC
>DASYXP010000117.1:0-3904 GCA_035934835.1 Gemmatimonadales bacterium
CGTCGTGGCCGAGACCTGGTCCGAACGCCGGATGATGACCGGCGAACATCAGGCCGTCTGACGATCGTCGTGGCCCGCCTCGACCTTCACCGTCTCGTCCCGGGCCGCTATATTGCCGGTGCCCCAGGTCCGAAGGGCATCGGCGCGTGAATCGCGTCAGGACCTTGCCGGTAGCAGCGCTAAGCGATGTCCGGCGTCGCTTCGGGGTGCCTGGGGCACTCTCCTTTGTCGCCAAGACCCTGATCCAGATGCGGTAAGCGGTCAGCAGTGAGCGGGGGGCGGGCGTCTCTGCCCGCTTCAGTGGCGTTGCCCGCTGACCGCTCACCCCTCACCGCTCACGCTGTTAGGTTTCCGCATGGCCCTCGCCCTCGCCCGCAAGTACCGTCCGCGCACGTTCAGCGACCTCCTGGTGCAGGACCACGTGGCCCAGGTGCTGCGTGGCGCGGTCTCGTCCGGGCGGGTGGGCCACGGCTACCTCCTGACCGGGCCCCGCGGCGTGGGGAAGACCACGGCCGCCCGCATCCTGGCCATGGCGCTCAACTGCGAGCGGAAGGCCGCAGCACCGGTGCCGGGCGAACCGTGCGGCGAGTGCGCCACCTGCCTCCGGATCTGGAACGGCGCCGCCAACCTCGATGTCGTCGAGATCGACGCCGCCAGCAACCGCGGGGTCGACGACGCCCGCGAGCTGCGCGAGCGCGCGATGTACGCCGCCTCGGAGGCGGAGCACTACAAGGTGTACATCGTGGATGAGGCGCACATGCTCACCCGCGAGGCGTGGAATGCGCTCCTGAAGATCCTCGAGGAGCCGCCGCCGCGGGTGGTGTTCGTCTTTGCCACCACCGAGCCGCAGAAGATCGCCAACACCGCGGCCCCGGTGCTCTCGCGCCTGCAGCGGTTCGACTTCCGGCGCATCGGGCCGGCGGCCATCCGCGAGCGGCTCCAGCACGTGGCGCGCGCGGAGGGCCTCGAGGTCGAGGACGACGCGCTCCGGATCATCGCCCGCTACGCCGACGGCGGGATGCGCGACGCGCTCTCCGTCCTCGACCAGGCGCTGAGCTTCGGCGAGGGGCCGGTCACCGCCGAGCGGGTCCGCGACATCCTGGGCCTCGTGGCCGACGACCTGCACGCGGAGGTCCTCGGCATCGTGGCCGACCGCGCACCGGAGCGGGTCTTCCCGCTCGTGTCGCGGCTGGTCGATGCCGGTGCCGACCTCGGCGAGTTCCTGGCCGGGGCCGCCGAGGCGCTCCGCGCCCTGTTGATGCTGCAGCTCGGGGCGGAGCCCGAGGGAATGACCGATGCGCTCCGGCACGCGCTCGTCGGCCACGCCGACCGGCTCTCCAGCGGCGACCTCCTCCGGATGCTCAAGATCGTCGCCGACCAGGAAGGGAACGTCCGCCGGAGCGGCAATCCCCGGCTCGTGGTCGAGACCACGCTGCTCCGCTGGGCCATGATGGACCGGACCGTGGACCTGGAACGGGTGCTGGCGCAGGGCGGGGGAGCGCCATCGGGACCTCCCGCCGCGCGTGCCGCGCCGAATCGCCCTGTCCCGTCGAGCGCACCTGCGGCGAGCGCGCCTCCGGCACCGGCGGTCCCGGGCACCGTACCGGCCCCGGACACCGTCACCAGCGCCCCGTTCTCGCTCGACGGCGTGCAGTCGGTCTGGGACGAGGTCGTGGAGGCGGCGGGACGGGAGAAGAAGATGCTGGGGATCGCCCTCGCCGCGACCCGCCCCGTCTCGGCCGAGCGGCCCGTGGTGACGCTCGAGCTCACCGACGAGAACCCGATGCACGCCGAGGCGCTGGAACGCCTGCGGGGGAGCGTGCAATCGCTCCTCGGAGCCCGGCTCGGCTCGGCGGTCACGATCCAGGTGCAGCCGCCGCCGGGGGGCGGTGCCCCGAGCCGGCCCAAGCGGATGACCGAGGCCGGCAACCGGGCCGAGCGCCTGAGCAAGCTGCGGAGCAAGGACCCGGCGCTCGATGCGGCCGCTTCGGAGTTAGATTTGGAGGTCCTTGAGTGATCGCCGTTCCTTGCATCCTGCAAGTGGGCGGCCTAATTTCCGGCGTCTTGGAGTGGGATCCATCAGCAGCATGGCAGACTTTCAGCAACTGATGCAGCTCGGCCAGCAGGTCCAGGGCCGGTGGCAGGACATCCAGCGGGATCTTGCGTCCCGCACCGTCGAGGCGACCGCGGGCGGCGGGATGGTCCGGGTGGCCGTGGACGGGCGGGGGCAGCTCCGCGGGGTGTGGATCGACCCGACGGTGTTCGCCGACCGCGACGCCGATTTCCTTTCCGAGCTCGTGCTGTCGGCCGTGGCCCAGGCGCAGCGTCGGGCCGACGAACTGGCGCAGGCCGACCTGCAGCGCCTGCCAGCCGCTCCCCCCGGGCCGTGAGCCGGTGGCCGCCCTCGATGAGCTGGTGACCGAGCTGGCCCGGCTGCCCGGGATCGGTCGGAAGACCGCGCAGCGGCTGGCGTTCCACCTGTTGCAGCAACCCAAGGGACAAATCGAGCGGCTGGGCGCGGCACTGGCGGCGGTGGCCGAGCGGATCCACCCCTGCGCGGTGTGCGGCAACCTCACCGAGGCCGAGCCCTGCGAGTACTGCGCCGACCCGCGGCGCGACGCGACGCTCCTCTGCGTGGTCGAAGACCCGGCCGGGGTGGCGGCGGTGGAGCGGGCGGCAGGGTTCCGCGGCCGGTACCACGTGCTCGGCGGGCGGCTCTCGCCGCTGGAAGGGATCGGACCCGAGGCGCTCCGCATCGACGCCCTGCTCGAACGGGTGGCCGGCGGGATGCGGGAGGTGATCCTGGCGACCAACCCCTCGATGGAAGGGGAGGCCACCGCCACTTACCTCCAGCATGTGCTCGCCGGACGCGAGCTGCGGGTGACGCGCCTGGCGCGTGGGCTCCCGATGGGCGGGGATCTCGACTACGTGGACGGCGTCACGCTGGCGCACGCGCTGTCGGCGCGCCAGGAGGTCCGGTGAGGCGCGGCCGCACGGCGCTCTTTGCCGGCGGGGCGGCGGCGGGACTTGCGCTGGGATGGCTCCTGGCCCGGCGCCACATCGGGCGCCACCGCGCCGACCTCTTCAGCCTGCGCCCGTGGCGGCGGCTCTCGGCCCTGGCCGGGCTGGCGGGGACGCCCCGGATCGAGACCGTCCGGCTATTGCGCGATTACCTGGCGTGGGAACCCCGGCCGCTCCTGCGGCGCCGGGCCCGCGCCATCCTTCGGCAGATGGAAGCCGCCCTCGGCTGACTTGCGAGAGGAATCCTGATGTCCGGTGCGTCGAGCTGGTCCTTCCGCGAGGAGGACTTCAAGCGGATCCAGGTCGTGCTGGCCGACTTCCTTCGGGAGTCGACCGCCCGCACCGGCCTGATCGTGGACCGCACCGGCCAGCTCGTGGCCACCGTGGGCGAGGCGCCCACCTTCGACGCAGTGGCCTTCGCGTCGCTCACCGCCGCCGACTTCAGCGCCAACGACCAGCTCGCCAAGATGATCGGCGAGAAGGAGTTCGGGTCGCTGTTCCACCAGGGCGAGCGGGAGTCGATGTACCTCGCCGACGTGGCCCACCGGGTCATCCTGGTGGTGCTGTTCGACAATCGCACGACGCTGGGGATGGTCAAGCTGCGCGTGAAGACCACCGTGGGTGAACTCACCCAGGTGTTCACTGACATGTTCGGCCGTGACGGCAGCGCCAGCAAGGCGCAAATGGAAACCGGTTTCGTCGGCGAGGCGGAAGACGAGATCGACAAGCTCTTCGGCTGAGCATCAGGAGACTACCGACGCATGTCGATGATCAACTACGCCTCGCGCGAGATCAACTGCAAGCTCGTCTATTACGGGCCTGGTCTCGGCGGGAAGACCACCAACCTCGAGCACGTCTACGGAAAGGTGTCGCCGAACGCGCG
>DASYXP010000139.1:0-2600 GCA_035934835.1 Gemmatimonadales bacterium
GATCGGACGCGGAGTTCACCCACAGCCTGTGCCCCGACTGCGCGCGCCGGCTCTACCCCGACTACACCGACCCGGCGCCGTGAGGCGCTCAGGCGGGCTGGTGCTCGGGTGGTGCCTCCTCGCGGCCCCGCTCGCGGGCCAGGCGGAGGGGGCCGATCGCGGGTCGGTGACGGTCACCATCACCGGCATCCGCACCGAGCAGGCGGGAACGCTGCTGGTGGCACTCTACGACCACGCTTCGGCATGGCTCATCCTCGACTCGGCGCGCGCCGTCCGGCGGATCCCGGTCGTCGCCGACTCGGCCACCACGGCCTTCGACTCGTTGCCGGCAGACCCGGGATACGCCATCGCCGTCATCCACGACCGGAACGGCAACGACAAGCTCGACATGCGGTGGTTCCCATTCCCGAAGCCGAAGGAAGGGGCGGGCGTCTCCAACGATCACGTGCGGATGGGAAGGCCGCGCTACGCTGATGCCCGCTTTGCCGTGAACGGTGCCTCCCGGCCGCTCCGGATCCGCCTCCGTTACTAGCACCCCCGGGACCGGGTATCATTGAGCATGGGAACCGCCGCCGAAGCACCAGCGCCCTCGACGTCCCCCCGCCAGGTGTTGCTGGCGTGGCTCGCCCCGCTCGCGATGCTGGTGGTGGCCTACGCCGCCACCTGGGTCACCGACTGGATGAACGACTTCGGCGCCACCCGGCACCTCGTCATCCTGTATCCCAAGCAGGTCGTCTTCGCCATCAACCTCCTCGTCGTCGGCGGGGCGGCGCTCCTCTACGCCCGGCTCGAGCGCCTGCATCCGCGGCTCCGGAGCTGGCTCCGTTACGCCGCGCTCCTCATCCCGCTCTGGTTCGTGTTCCTCTCCGGCGCCCGCTCGGCCGGGATCCTGGCCGACTGGATGCGGGTCCTCTTTGTGGCGGTGAGCGGGGCGATGGTCGGGATCATGCTCGCACTCTGGGCGCGGATGGGGGGCGTGGGGGGATGTGAGACGTGAGAGGTGAGACGTGAGAGGTAAGAGGTAAGAGGTGAGAGGTAAGAGGTAAGAGGTGAGAGGTACGAGGTGCGGGTGGCAGCCTGCTGGTCGGGCGGCGCCCGCACCGGCAGGCAGCCTTGAACGAGCCGTTCTCCACCCTTCAGACCATCGACCATATGACCGCAGGTCCCGAACGCCTCGCCGTGGCGCTCTCCGACCGTTACCGCCTCGTGCGGGAGCTCGGCGCGGGCGGGATGGCCACGGTCTACCTGGCCCACGATCTCAAGCACGACCGCCAGGTAGCGGTCAAGGTCCTCCGCCCCGAGCTGGCGGCCGTCATCGGCGCTGAACGCTTCGTGGTCGAGATCAAGACCACCGCCCAGCTCCAGCACCCGCACATCCTCCCCCTCTTCGATTCCGGCACGGCGACGGCGAAGGGTCACGGGTCACGGGTCACAGGTCCTGATGGGAGCCACGATCTCGACGACCCCGAGACTCGCGACCCGCGACCCGCGACATTCTTGTACTACGTGATGCCGTATATCGACGGCGAGACCCTCCGGGCCAAGCTCGACCGGGAGACCCAGTTCAGCGTCGACGAGGCGGTCAGGATCACGGTGGCCGTGGCCGACGCCCTGGACTACGCCCACCGCCATGGCGTCATCCACCGCGACATCAAGCCGGAGAACATCCTGCTCCACGACGGCCGGCCGATGGTGGCCGACTTCGGGATCGCCCTGGCACTCTCCGCCGCGGCGGGGGGACGGTTGACCGAGACCGGGATGTCGCTCGGCACGCCGCACTACATGAGCCCCGAGCAGGCGACCGCCGACAAGGAGCTCAGCGGGCGGAGCGACATCTACTCGCTCGGCAGCGTGCTCTACGAGATGCTCGCCGGCCAGCCGCCGCACCTGGGAGGCTCGGCGCAGCAGATCATCATGAAGATCATCGCCGAGCCGGCCCCGCCGGTGACGGCATTCCGGAAGTCGGTGCCTTCCAACGTCGCGGCGGCGGTGGCGAAGTCGCTGGAGAAGCTGCCGGCCGATCGCTTTGAGACCGCGATGGCATTCGGCAACGCGCTGGTCGACCGGCAATTCACGATCCCCGGCACGGCGGCCATCGGCGCGTTCCCGCCGCTCGGCCGGCGTCGCGCACCGCTGCTCGTCGTCGGCGCGGTCGCGGTGCTGGCGGCGGCCCTCGCGGCGTGGGGGTGGTTCCGGCCCACTGCGTGGCCGGCCGCGAGTCGGCTGCGCGTCGCGCTCGCGACGCACCCGATCGCGCCCGGGCACGTCGGCCGTGGCCTCGCACTCTCGCCGGACGGCGCGACGATCGTGTTCGCCGACAGCGTGGATGGCACGCCCCGCCTCTGGATCAAGATGGCCGACCAGGCCGACCCGAAGCCGCTCGCGGGCACGGAGGGTGCGGACGCGGCCACGTTCTCGCCGGACGGACGGTGGATCGCGTTCATCGCCGACGGGAAGGTCCGCAAGATCCCCGTCGGCGGCGGCGCCCCGGTCACCATCGCCGACTCCGCGGCCGGCGCGGGCGGCAGCAACATCCCGCCCGCCGTCGCCTGGCTCGACGACGACACTGTGCTCTATGCGGACCGCGGCTTCGGCCTCCG
>DASYXP010000143.1:0-3437 GCA_035934835.1 Gemmatimonadales bacterium
CGTCGCCAGCCGGACGGAGCGCTGGAACGCGCTCCTCGAGCTGCTCAAGCGCGGAGATCGGATGGCGCTGGTCTACGCCCCGACCCGGAACGCCACGGAGGGGCTGAGCCGCGCGCTGGTGCGGGCCGGCCTCAGGGCCGCGCCGTACCACGCCGGGCTCACCAAGGCCGAGCGCGCCGCGGCCCTCGAACGCTTCCTGGGCGACGAGGTCGAGGTCGTCGTCGCCACCAGCGCCTTCGGGATGGGGATCGACAAGCCCGACGTCCGACTGGTGGTGCACTGGATGATGCCGCCCACACTCGAGAGCTACTACCAGGAGGCGGGTCGTGCCGGCCGCGACGGGGCATTCGCGCGCTGCATCCTTCTCGTGGGCGACGACGACGCCCGGCTCCATCGCGCCCAGCTGGAGGTGACCTTCCCGCCGACCGAGTTGGTCGAGCGGGTCTGGCAGGAGCCGGCGCCGCATCGCGGCGTGGCGGCCAACACGCTGGCGTCGATCGAACGCCTCCGGCGCGAACTCCATCCCGAGCGCGGCGCGGTCGACTGGCGGCCGGTCCGCGCGCGGCGCGAACGTACGCTCGCCCGGATCGCCGCGATGGAACGCTATGCCGGTACCGGCGGCTGCCGGCGGGCGGAGCTCGTGCGGTACTTCGGCGAGCGGCTCCGCCGCTGCGCCGGCTGCGATCGCTGCGGCGCAGGCGCCCCGCCCGCCACCCTCGACGACAGCGCGCGCCAGCGGCTCCGCGCGCTCCATCGGTGGCAGCGCGGGCTCGGTCGCGGTGCGGTCGAACTCTTCGACGCCGCCACCCTCGCTCGGCTGGCAGAAATGCCGCCGGCGTCGGCGTCGGGGCTGGCGGACGTTCCCGGCGTCGGGCCGGTCATCACCGAGCGTTACGGCGCCGCGATCCTCACCGCGCTCGGTGTCGCGGCCGGCGCCGCCGCTGACGCCGATCCGACCGACCCCGTGGCCGGGGCGCTCGGCCGCTGGCGGGCGGAGGTCGCGGCGGCGGCGGCGATCCCGCCCTACGCCGTCATCACCGACCGGGTCCTGGCGCGCATCGCCGAGCTGTGCCCCGCCACCCGCGGCGAGCTCGCCCGGATCGAGGGGGTGGGGCCCCGGACCCTCATCAAGCACGGCGAGCGGATCCTCGCGGCCGTCGCCGCATCCGGTGCGGCGCCGTGATCGGGAGCGGGCCCTTGTCCCGCTTATATTCCCGCCACCCGAGTAGTTCCTTCCGTGCCGGCACGGCGCGCCATACTTCCGGTGGCCCTTCATGGACGACGCACTCTATTTCTCCGACCACCACCGCGAAGTGCGCGAGATGGTCCGCGATTTCTCCCGCAAGGAGATCGCGCCGGTCGCCCGCGAACTGGACCGCACGGCGGAGTTCCCGTGGGAGAACATCCGGAAGATGGGCGAACTCGGCCTCCTCGGCGTGCCGTGGAGCGAGGACCTGGGCGGGGCGGGGATGGACCAGCTGAGCTACTACATCACCATCCACGAGATGGCCAAGGTGGATGCCAGCCACGCTCTCACCATCAGTGCCCACACCAACCTCGGGACCTCTCCCATCGTCGACTTCGGCACCGACGCCCAGCGCCGCCGGTACGTGCCGCTCCTCGCCTCGGGCAAGGTGCTTGGCGGGTTCGGGCTCACCGAGCCCGGCGCCGGCTCCGACGCCGGCGGTACCGCCACCACCGCCGTCGACAAGGGCGATCACTATGTCCTGAACGGCGCCAAGCGGTTCATCACCCACGCCGGCGTGGGCGAGGTGTTCGTCGCCACCGCCCGCACCTCGCCGGGCCACGGCAGCCGCGGCATCACGAGCTTCATCGTCACCAAGGACACCGTCGACCTGGCGCGCTGCCAGGCCGTCGGCGTCGGCCACGCCGCCGACCTGCCGAAGCTCAAGGGCGTCCGTGCCGGTCGGAAGGAGGACAAGATGGGCTGGCGGGCCAGCGACACCCGCGAGCTCATCTTCGAGGACGCCATCGTCCCGAAGGAGAACGTCCTCGGCACCCTGGGCGAAGGCTTCATCAACTTCCTCAAGACCCTCGACGGCGGACGCATCGGCATCGCGGCGCTCTCGCTCGGGATCGCCGAGGGCGCCTACGAGGAGGCCCTGGCCTACGCCGGCACCCGGCGGCAGTTCGGGAAGTACATCGGGAGCTTCCAGGGCATCCACTTCCAGCTCGCCGACATGGCGCTGGAGATCGAGGCAGGGAAGCACCTCCTCTACCACGCCGCCTGGCTCAAGACCCACGGCCGCCCGTTCAAGACCGAGGCGGCAATGGCCAAGCTCTTCTGCTCGGAGCTCGCCATGCGCGTCACCACCAAGGCGGTGCAGGTCTTCGGCGGGTACGGCTATACCACAGACTATCCCGTCGAACGGATGATGCGTGACGCCAAGGTCTGCGAGATCGGCGAAGGCACCAGCGAGATCCAGCGGATGGTCATCGCCCGCGCCATCCTTGGGGAAGTGATCAACGGATGAGCCGGCCTGCCGGTCCCCACGTGGTGGCCGTCCACGCCGGCCCCGTCCGCGAGGAGACATTTGGCGGGAAGACCGAGACGACCGCCATCTGCAAGGTGCCGGTCGCCGGTGCCGCCCGCATCGGGACGCTCGGGATCGAGGGCGATGAGCACGCCGACGCCCGGCATCACGGCGGCCCCTCCCGCGCGCTCTGCTGCTATGTGCGCGAACACCAGGAGTCGTGGGCGCGGGAGTGGGACCGCCCGGTCGGGCCCGGCGCCTTCGGCGAGAACCTCACGGTCAACGGACTGACCGAATCGACCGTCCACATCGGCGACCGGTTCCGCGTCGGGTCCGCGCTCATCGAAGTGGCCTCGGCACGGGGACCCTGCCGCACCCTGGCGGCTCGGCTCGGCATCCCCGATATCGTGGCCCGGATCCGCCTCAACGGCTGGACCGGCTGGTACTGCCGGGTGCTCGAGCCGGGGGAGGCCGCCGCAGGCGCCCCGATGATCCTGGAGCACGCCGACCCCAACGCGATCTCTGTCCTGGATGCGTACCGGATCAAACTCGATAAAGCCGGCCCCCGCGAGCCCGTGGAGCGGCTCCTGGCAGTGGAGGCCCTGTGCCCGGACTGGCGGGAGACCCTCGAGGCTCGCATCGGATCCCCTGGCTGACCGGTCAACGGTCAACGGTCAACTGACAACGGTCAACGACCCACGACCCACGACCCACGACCAACGACTATTGCCGTAACCCCTCCCGTTGCATATATTTAGCTCGCCTATGAAGTCAGTCCCCCAGCGCCAGCGGTCCCCCTTCATCCTGTTGGGCACACGCGCCTTGCTGTGCTCCATGGACGGAGTGTCCGCATTGTGGCCGGGAATTCGGACAGGGCAATCCTCAGTCAGGGTCGGCGATCCCAACCGGCGGTACCGGGGTCGCGGAGGTATGGGTGTCGGC
>DASYXP010000150.1:0-3462 GCA_035934835.1 Gemmatimonadales bacterium
GATTGGCGGCGTTGCGGACGACGGCCTCCTTGTCCTGGGCGGCCTTCTGGACGATGCCGCGCACGTCGGGGTGCTTGATCTTGGCGATCGCGGCCACCGCGCACGCGCGGGTGTCGGGGCTCGCCTTCCGCTTGAAGAGCCCGCCCGTGGGCTGCAGCAGTTCCGTGAGCGGCGCGAGCGCGGCGGTCCCGGCGATGAGCGCGAACGCCTCGAAGAAGGCCTGGCGCTCGGTCAGGTCGCGGTCCTCGGCGGTCTTGGCCAGCACCACCGACTCGACCGTCTTCAGGGCGCCCTTGTGCGCCCGCCCACCGAGCACGCGGACGGCGTAGAGGCGCACCTCCCGGTCGGCGTCGTCGAGTGCGCGCTCGAGCGCGGCAAAGGCCCCGGGCGAGGCGATCTCACCCAGCGCCTGCGCCGATGCGAGCCGCACCTGCTGGTCGGCGTGCCCGAGGTTCTGGCCCAGTCCCGGCACCGAGGGCTGGAGCCGGAGCCGCCCGGAGAGCGTGATGGCCGAGCCCAGCGCCTCGCTCTCGGGCGAGCCGAGGATGCGCAGGATCTCCGCCGGGTTGGCCTCCGCGAGCTGGACCGCCACCCGCTCGAGCATCTCGCGCGCCTGGGCGTTGGCCGCCTTGGGCAGCCACACCATCACCGGCTCGAGCGCGCTGCCGCGGAGCTCGCGGAAGAGCTCGGTCAGGTCCGCCTCCGCCGGGGGCGCGGTGGCCTCGTCGATGGCCCGGAGAAGTTCGGACACCGCGGTGGGCTCGCTCAGCTGGCGCGCGAACAGCTCCAGGCGGGTCCGGTGCTTCTCATCGAGCGCACGGCCGCGGAGGGCCAGCACCTTCGTTTCCCGGAGCATCTGCGCCACCGAGCGCAGGTCGCCGGCCGCCAGCAGGTAGGCCGGGAAGCTCTCCAGGATCATCAGGATCTCGTCCCGGACCTCGCCGGTCGTCTGGGTCTCGAACAGGTCGTAGAGGAACGCCATCACGTTGGCGCGCAGGTCCTGGTCGTATTCCTTCGCGATCTCCCGGGCGACGTAGGCGATCTCCTGCTCGTCGAGGAAGTAGAGCGTCGAGTCGAAGTCCTCGAGGCGCACCACCCCGGCGGGGCGCGGCGTGGCGGCATCCTCGGTGACCGCGTCGCGGTTGCGGGCCCGGGCATCCTCGGCCGTGACCGCCGCGGCGTCGCTCCCGCCCACCACGAATCCTGCCACCGGCGGTCCGCTCACCGCCGGCGGCGCCGCATCGGTCAGCACCTCGCTGAAGGTGTAGTGGATGAGCTGGAAGTCCTGCTCCCAGAGCAGGGTCAGGAGGTCGTCCTCCGCCTCCGACGGCAGGGAGCGCACCTTGTTGATGACCTCCATGAACCGGACGATCTCGTCGGTCTCGACGCCGGGGCGGAAGGTCAGGAGGCGGAGCCCGTCCTTGAACAGGGTCCACGCCAGGCTGTCCGACTTCGACTGGTGGTTGTAGACCGACTGCTCGTCCCAGATGAAGTCGGATTCGGTGATCGAGAACGAGAGGTCGTCGAGCACTTCCCAGATCGGCGCGAACGCGGCGCGCACCGCCTCGACCGCCCGCTGGAAGATCGGGTTGTTGGGGAGGTAGATCTGGGTGGCCCGGAGCGCCTTGGTGACGGTGCGCAGAAGCTCCGCCACCTGCTCCGGCGGCAGCAGGACCTCCGGCGCATCGCCGCCGCCCTGCGTCACGGTCATGCGCCCTCCCCGGCGAGCGCCGCCACGTGGGCCACGTCCTTGTCGCCGCGGCCGCTCAGGCAGAGCAGCACCACGTCTTCCGCCGCCCAGCGCCCGCGCGAGCGTTCGATCCACGCCACGGCGTGGGCGGTCTCGAGCGCGGGAATGATCCCCTCCAGCTCCGCCAGCCGGCGGAAGCCCGCCAGCGCCTCGGCGTCGGTCACGGCCTCATACGTCACCCGTCCGCTGTCCTTGTGCCAGCTGTGCTCCGGCCCGACCCCCGGATAGTCGAGTCCCGCCGACACCGAGTGGGCCGCCATCACCTGGCCGTCGGCGTCCTGCAGGAGGTAGCTCATCGAGCCGTGCAGCACCCCCGGGCGCCCGGCCGAGAGCGTGGCGCTGTGGCGTCCGGTGGCGACTCCGTCGCCTGCCGCCTCGACCCCCACCAGCTCGACCGACCGATCGTCGATGAACCCGCTGAACATCCCGGCCGCGTTCGATCCGCCGCCGACGCAGGCCACGACGGTCCGCGGGAGCGCCCGGTGCCGCTCGAGCAGCTGGGCCCGCGCCTCACGCCCGATGACCGACTGGAAGTCGCGCACCATCCGCGGGTACGGGTCCGGCCCCACGACCGACCCGATGATGTAGTGGGTGCTCGGCACGCTCGCGACCCAGTCCCGCAGCGCCTCGTTGGTGGCGTCCTTGAGGGTCCGGGTGCCCGACTCGACCGGCACCACCCTGGCGCCGAGGAGCCGCATCCGGTACACGTTGAGCGCCTGGCGGGCCACGTCTTCCGAACCCATATAGACCACGCACTCGAGCCCGAACCGCGCGGCCACGGTGGCGGTGGCCACGCCGTGCTGGCCGGCGCCGGTCTCGGCGATGACGCGCCGCTTCCCCATCCGCCGGGCGAGGAGCGCCTGGCCGATGGTGTTGTTGATCTTGTGGGCGCCGGTGTGGTTCAGGTCCTCGCGCTTGAGCACGACGCGGCACCCGACCGCCGCGCCGAAGCGCGTCGCGTCGGTCAGCGGCGTCGGCCGCCCGCCGAACTCACGTAGTATCGACTCATACTCCGCCCAGAACGCAGGGTCGCCTCGCAGGGAATCGTAGAGCTCTGCGAGCTGTTCGAGCGCAGGCACCAGGGTCTCAGGCACGTACCGCCCACCGTACGGCCCGAACCGGCCTGCGACCGCCCGTTCAGGGGGAAGGGTGATCGCCAACCAGCGCCTCCAGGAACGACCTGATCAGTGCAGGATCCTTCGTGCCGGGGACGGACTCGACCCCGGAGCTGACGTCCACCACATCGGGCCCGACCGCAGCGATCGCCGCGGCCACCGTGTCCGGCCGGAGCCCGCCGGCGAGCACCATGGTCCGCCCGTGGAGCGCGGAGCGGGCCAGCCGGCCGAGCTCGACGTCGAGCGCCGTGCCGGTGCCGCCGAGCGCGCCCTCCACCCGCGGCTCCACCAGGACCGCGTCGACCGCCGCCGATCCATCGGCCGCCGCCACCGCATCGGACCGGTCGGCCACCCGCGCCACCCGCCACACCAGCATCCCCTCGCGCCGCAGCCGCGTCGTGGTCCGGGTCGAGCACGCGCCGTGCAGTTGGGCCCCGCGGATCCCGGTCAGGTCTCGCATCTTGAGGATAGCGTCGGCGTCGTCGGACGCGAACACTCCGAATACTGGCCGGCCGGCGGCGGCTCCGACGATCGCGCGTGCCTCGACGGCGCTCACCACGCGGCGGGACCCGGGCACTAGAATAATACCAAGGTACG
>DASYXP010000223.1:0-3950 GCA_035934835.1 Gemmatimonadales bacterium
GCGCGCTCGAGCTCGGCCTGACGGAGGCGGAGCGCGGCGAGCCGTGTCCGGGTCTCCACCAGGATCCCGGCCAGGACATCGCCGCTCTTGCCCTTCGGCCCCTTTTCGGGTAGGTTCATTCGGAGTCCGTTCGGTCACCCATCGACCCGGGGGAGCGATGCCGCTCACCAAGCGCCAGAGCGAGATCCTCGAATTCGTCCGCGGCTACATCACCGAGCAGGGCTACGCGCCCAGCTTCGAGGAGATCGCGGGCCGGTTCGAGTTCCAGTCGCTCGCCACCGTACACGAGCACCTCAGCAACCTGGAGCGGAAGGGGTACATCCGCCGGGCCCACAACGAGAGCCGCGCCATCGAGGTGCTCCCGCCCCGCGGGCAGGCCATCGCCACCGAGATCCCCCTCCTCGGCACGGTGGCGGCGGGCCTCCCCATCGAATCGCTGGCGCACGACGAGACCGTCGCGGTGCCGGACGACCTCCTGCCGCGCCGCGGGCCGAACTACGCCCTCCGGGTGCGGGGCCAGTCGATGATCGACGAGCACATCTGCGACGGCGACGTCGTCGTGGTGCACGGACGCGAGGCCGCCGAGAACGGCGAGATGGTCATTGCGCTGGTCAACGGCTCCGAGGCCACGGTCAAGAAGTACTACCGCGAGCCCGGCGGCTGGGTCCGCCTCCAGCCCGCCAACGCCACGATGAGCCCGATGCGCTTCCAGGAGCGCGATGTCGTGATCCAGGGCGTGGTGGTGGGCGTCCTCCGCAAGTACTGAACTCACACGCCCGCCCGCAGCCGGTCGAGCCGCGCCGCGGCGCGTCCGTCGTCGAGGGCCCGGGCCGCTTCCGCCAGCGCCTCGCGGAACGTGCGCATCCCCGCTGACACGTAGATCGCCGCGGCGGCATTGAGCAGCACTGCCGCCCGCGCCGGCCCGTCCGCCCCGCCCCGCAGCAATCCCTCGACCCGCCGCGCGTTCTCCGCCGGCGTTCCACCCGCCAGCGCCGCCGGATCCACCGTGGCCACGCCGAGACCCACGGGATCGAGCGTCCATTCCCGCACTTCCCCACCCCGCACCTCCCATACGGTGGTCGGACCCACCGGACTCACCTCATCCATCCCCGCCTCACCGTGGACCACGAGCGCGTGGAGCGCGCCCAGCTGCGCGAGGGCCTGCGCCAGCACCGGCCCGCGGGCGCGGTCGGCGACGCCCAGCACCTGGCGCCGGGCACCCGCCGGATTGCCGAGGGGGCCCACGAGATTCATTACGGTGGGAATGCCGAGCTCGCGGCGCACGGGACCGGCGTGCCGGAGCGCCGGGTGGTAGGTGGGGGCATAGAGGAAGGCGATGCCGACGAGCGCGAGCGTGCGGGCCGCCATTTCCGGGGAGATGTCGATGGCCACGCCGAGCGCCTCGAAGACGTCGGCCGAGCCGCTCTTCGAGGTGAAGCTGCGGTTGCCGTGCTTGGCCACCGGGACGCCGGCGCCCGCGGCGACGAGCGCCGCCGCGGTCGAGATGTTGAAGGTCGGCACCGTGCCGCCGCCGGTGCCGCAGGTGTCGACGAGGTCGTCCCGCCGGTCAATCCCCGTGAGCGGCACCATCGCCCGGCGGAGCGCGGCGGCGGCGCCGGCGATCTCCTCGCCGGTCTCCCCCAGCACGCGGAGCCCCACGAGCAGCGCCGCGACCTGCGCCGGCGTCGCGTGCCCCTGCATCAACACGTCGAACGCCGCCCCGGCCGTATCGGCCGAGAGGTGGCGGCCGTGGGCCAGCTCGACGATGGCGTGTGCGAGGGGATCGGATCGGTCAGGTGAACGATTCATCAGGCGACACGGAATGGGCGGCGGGAAGGACGCACGAGGCTCTCGGAGTGTACCGGTCAAGAACGGCTTTTGTCAACGCTGACAACGAGTTGCGGCGCTTGTAGGAGGAGCCCGGACGGGCTAGATTCCGCGCCGATGACCCGCACCTTTCTTGCCCGGTTGCACTACGCCGGGGGCGGCTTCCTCGGATGGCAGCGTCAGGCCGAGGGACGCACGGTCCAGGGTGAGTTCGAACGGGTCCTCGAGCGGCTGGTGGGCCACCGGG
Source organism: Gemmatimonadales bacterium (assembly GCA_035934835.1). Lineage (GTDB taxonomy): Bacteria > Gemmatimonadota > Gemmatimonadetes > Gemmatimonadales > GWC2-71-9 > CAMLHU01. The sequence continues at coordinate 2,075 of DASYXP010000223.1, forward strand.
TGGCTGTGCACGCCGCGGGTCGGACCGACGCGGGGGTCCACGCGCTCGGGATGGGGGTGAGCTTCTCGCTCCCCGAGCGGTGGGAGGCGGCGGCGGTGGCGCGGGCGCTCAACGGCCTGCTGCCGTCGGATTGCTGGGTCGAGTCGGTCGAGCAGATGCGGTCGGGCTTCCATGCGCGCCGGAGTGCCACGGGCCGCCGCTACCGATATGACGTTGGCACCGACCTCGCGGCGCAGTCGCCCTTCCGGCGGCCGTACGAATGGGCTCTCTCCCGTCCCCTCGACCACGGGGCGCTGGACGCCGCCGCCGCACAGGTCCGCGGAACCCACGATTTCTCCGCATTCGCGGTGCGGGGCGAACCGAAGCCGCACTACCAGTGCACGCTGCGCCTGGCGGAGTGGGAACGCCGGCCCGACGGTGCCGGGGCGCGGTTCCACGTGGCGGCTGACCGGTTCCTGCACCACATGGTGCGGATGCTCGTGGGGACGATGGTGGACATCGCCCTTGGACGGCGACCGGCGGCAGACATCGGCGCCCTGTTGGCGGCGGGGGACAACCGGGAGACCAGTCCCCCGGCCCCCCCGCAGGGGCTCTACTTCGTGGCGGCGGACTACCCGGCGGAGTGCTTTGCGGACGATACCGACCCTCGAACGTGACCTGGCGCGCGCGGCCGTGCTCGCGGCGCTGCTCCTCGGAGCGGCGGCCGCTCCCGCGGCGGCGCAGGATCCACGGCCCACCCGCTCCCCCACCGACACCCGCCGCACGGCCCTGGTCGACGCCGCGGCGCGGGTGAGCCCGTCGGTGGTCTCGATCAGCGTCCAGTCGCACCAGCGCACGACCTCGCAGAGCCCGTTCGACCTCTTCTTCATCCCGCAGGTCACGGAACGTGCCGTGACGACCTACGGCACCGGGTTCGTCATCCGGGCCGGCGGGTACATCGTGACCAACCAGCACGTGGTGGCCAACGCGGAGTCGATCACCGTCACGCTCCCCGACGGCACCGACCTGCCGGCCACGCTGGTGGGCGCCGATCCCCTCTCCGACATCGCGGTGGTCAAGGTCGACCGCCGCGGCCTGCCGGTCCCGCCGATGGGCCGCACCTCCGACCTGATGATCGGCGAGTGGGCGGTGGCCCTCGGCAACCCGTTCAACTTCCTCCTCGGCAACGCGGAGCCCACCGTCACCGCCGGCGTGGTGAGCGCCACCGGGCGGAACATCCTCCCCCAGGGCGATGAGACCGGGCTCTACCTCGACATGATCCAGACCGACGCCGCCATCAACCACGGCAATTCCGGCGGCCCACTGGCCAACGCGCTCGGCGAGGTCATCGGCGTCAACTCGTCGATCTTCACCAGCGGCGGCGGGTCGATCGGCCTCGGCTTCGCGATCCCGATCGAGCGCGCGCTCCGCGTGGCCGACGAGCTCATCCGGACCGGCGCCGTGCGCCGTCCCTGGGTCGGGCTCGACGTGGCCGGGGCCGAGAGCATGCGCGACTGGAAGACCCAGGGGGGCGTCGCGGTGACGCGCGTGGCCGCAGGGGGCCCCGCCGCGCTCGCCGGCATCCACCCGGGCGACGTGCTCGTCTCCGCCGACGGCCGACGGCTCCGCAACTTCCTCGACTGGGAGTCGGTCAACCTCGACGTGCGCGTGGGCGACACCATCGACGTGACGCTCCGCCAGGGCGGCGCCGAGGTGACCCGCCGGCTCGTGGCCGGCGACCTCCCGACGATGACCGCCACGCGGGTGACGGTGCTCAAGGGCCTCGACCTCGTGTCGGTGACGCCGGCCATCCGCGCCGAGAAGGGGATCCGCTCGCAGCAGGGCGCGCTCATCGTGCGCATCGCCGATGCCATTGCGCAGGCCACCGGGATGCAGC
>DASYXP010000227.1:0-9688 GCA_035934835.1 Gemmatimonadales bacterium
GGTGAGGTTATCGTGCACCGTTCCCCACCCGATATATTCCCTGCCTACCCCACCACCACCGAGCCGCCACAATGAAACTCGCCCTTGTCGCCGGCCTGCTGCTCCTTCCCGCCGGTCTCCTGGCCCAGCAGCCCGCTGTCACCGCCGCCGATTACGCCCGCGCTGAGCGGTTCCTGGCGTACAACGTCAACCCGCTGGTGTACGGGATCAGCGGGCGACCGAGCTGGGGCGCCGATGACCGGCTGACCTACCGGGTCACCGACGCCTCGGGGACGAGGTGGATGGTGGTCGACCCCGCGCGCAAGTCGAAGGCGCCGGCGTTCGACCAGGTGAAGCTCGCCGCCGCGCTCTCGAAGGCGGCCGACTCCACCTACGATGCCGGGCACCTCCCGTTCACCTCATTCACCTGGTCGGGCGACCGCCGGTCGATCGGCGTCGACGTGGGGCGCCGGCACTTCGACTGCGACCTCGCCGCCGGCAGCTGCGCCGCATCCCAGCGCAAGCGCGCGGACGAGAACGCCATCCTCTCCCCCGACTCCACCAAGGCCGCCTTCATCCGGAAGTACAACCTCTGGGTGCGGGACGTGGCCACCGGCAAGGAGACCCAGCTCACCACCGACGGCGTCGAGGACTTTGGCTACGCCACCGACAACGCCGGATGGACCCGGAGTGACCGCCCGATCCTCGTCTGGTCCCCTGATTCGAAGAAGATCGCCACCTTCCAGCAGGACGAGCGCGGCGACGGCAAGATGTACGTGGTCCACACCGCGGTGGGGCACCCGACCCTCGAGGCGTGGAACTATCCCCTCCCGGGCGACAGCGTCATCACCACGATCCAGCGGGTGGTGATCGACCTGGCCGGCCCCAAGGTGGTGCGGCTCCAGATGCCGCCGGACCAGCACCGCTCGACCATCTGCGACGACGTCTCCTGCGGCGGCACCTGGGCCGACGTCGAGTGGAGCCCCGATGCCAGCCAGCTCATCTTCGTCTCCACCTCGCGCGACCACAAGCACGAGTGGGTCCGCGTCGCCGATCCCACCACCGGCGCCGTCCGCCAGGTGTTCGACGAGGTGAGCCCCACCCAGTTCGAGTCGGGCTTCAACAAGGTCAACTGGCACGCCCTCACTGCCACGCACGAGCTCCTCTGGTTCTCCGAGCGCGACAACTGGGGCCACCTCTACCTCTACGACCTCGACAGCGGGAAGCTCAAGCAGAAGATCACCAGCGGCGACTGGCCAGTGCTGCAGGTGCTGCGGGTCGATCCGAAGTCCCGGACGATCTGGTTCACCGGGGCCGGCCGCGAAGGGGGCGATCCCTACTTCCGGCACCTCTACAGCATCCGGATGGACGGGAGCCACCTGGCGCTCCTCACCCCCGAGGACGCCGACCACGACGTGACGCTCTCCCCCGACGGGAAGTACTTCGTCGACAGCTACTCCACTCCCACGACGCCGCCGGTCACGGTGGTGCGGAACGCCGCGGGCAAGCTCCTGGTCTCGGCCGAGAAGACGGACATCTCCGCCCTCGTGGCCGCGGGCTGGACGCCCCCGGTGCCGGTCACGGTCAAGGCGCGGGACGGGAAGACCGACCTCTACGGCCTGATGTACCTGCCCACCCATCTCGACTCGACCCGGACGTACCCGATCATCAACAACGTCTACCCGGGGCCGCAGACCGGGAGCGTCGGCACCCGCACCTTCGTGGCCGCACGCGGCGACTGCCAGGCGCTCGCGGAACTCGGCTTCGTGGTGGTCCAGCTCGACGCGATGGGCACCCCCATGCGCTCGAAGGCGTTCCATGACGCCTACTACGGCGACATGGGGGACAACGGCCTCCCCGACCAGGTGACGGGAATGAAGCAGCTGGCCGCGCGCTACCATTTCATCGACATCGACCGCGCCGGGATCTGGGGCCACTCCGGCGGCGGGTTCGCCACCGCCGACGCGATGTTCCGCTACCCCGACTTCTTCAAGGTCGGGATCTCGGAGTCGGGCAACCACGACAACCGCGAGTACGAGGACGACTGGGGAGAGCGCTACCAGGGGCTCCTCTCCACCAAGGCCGACGGCAGCACCAACTACGACGACCAGGCCAACCAGGACCTGGCAAAGAACCTGAAGGGGAAGCTCCTGCTCGCGCACGGCACCATCGACAACAACGTGCCGCCGTACAACACCTTCCTCGTCGTGGATGCGCTCATCAAGGCCAACAAGGACTTCGACCTTCTCCTGCTCCCCAACCAGCGGCACGGCTACGCCGCCGAAGCGATGTACATGATGCGCCGCCGCTGGGACTACTTCGTCCGGAACCTCCTCGGCGCCGAGCCACCGCACGAGTTCGAGTTCCATCCGGCAGGCGTGCGGGGGAGGTAGGTTGGGAAGGACGTAGCCCTAAGCGCTAAGCCCTAAGCCCTAATCACCAAGCCCTCTCCCAGGCCCCCATATGCGCCTCCGGACCCTGTCGCTCCTGGCCCTCGCCGCCTGCGGCACCCGTAACCCACCGGTGGCCGTGGCGGGTCCGGTCCGCGAGATAGCTGCGCTGGTCGGCGATTGGGACGGCACGTACGCGAGCCCCGTCACCGGCCGCACGGGGACCATCTCGTTTACCCTGGCCGCCGGTGGCGACTCGGCCTTCGGCGCCGTGACGATGATCCCCACCGGGCTCGGCCATCCCCTACGTCCGTGGCAGAGCCCCAACCCCACCGGGGTCCAGGCGAGGAGTGCGGAGCTCCTGACCATCCGGTTCGTGCGGCTCACCGCCGGGCGCGTGCGCGGCGCCCTCCTCCCGTATGCCGATCCCGAGACCGGCGCCCCCGCCCACACCCGCTTCGAAGGGACCGTAGTGGGCGACACCGTGGAAGGGACGTTCACCACCCGGTACGACGGGTCGAGCCCCTCGAGCCCGACCGGCACCTGGCGGGTCGTGCGGCGGGGGAGCGGGTCGTGAGTCGTGGGTTGTGGGTCGTGGGTCAAGGGTCGCGGGTCGCAGGTCGCAGGTCACGGGTGTCGGTACCTTCGGGCTGATAGCTGATAGCTGATAGCTAGCACCCGTCCCACGCCCCAACTTGCAACCAATCCCCCCTCCCGCCCGTATTTCCCCCCGTCACCACCGATCATCTGTTCTCGCCGGTACGCCGGCAACCCCAAACCCCGATTGAGCTTATGAATCGATCCCTGTTCGTCACCGCCTTGTGCCTGATGCCGGGGGCGCTCCTTGCCCAGCGGCCCGAGGCCCCGGCCCAGCCGGTCACCATCGTGCCCCAGCCCGAGACCAAGCTTCCCCTGAAGCACGCGCCCGAGAAGACCGGGCCCGCCATCACCGCCAAGGACCTGATGACCCGGCTCTACATCTACGCCGATGATTCGATGCAGGGGCGCGAGGCGGGGAAGCTCGGCGACTTCAAGGCCACGACATACATCGAGGGCCAGGTCCGCGCGATGGGGCTCGTCCCCGCCGGCGACAACGGCACTTACTTCCAGACCATCCCGTTCATGGACCGCACCGTCGACACCACGTCCACCATCACTGTCGGCGGGGCGCCGCTCCAGTTCGGCAAGGATTGGGCGGTGCAGGCGGGGCGCACGCTTTCGCTCACCGATGCCGGCGTGGTCTGGGGCGGGACCCTCGCCGACACGTCGACCGACCTGACTGGCGCCCAGGTGGCCGGGAAGGTCCTGGTCCTCGCCCTGCCCCAGGGTGCCAACGCCCGGCGGCGGTCGCCGAAGGGACCGATGCACCTCGCCGATTCGGCGGCGGCCGTGGCCATCGTCGGCGCGGGGCGGTTCATTCCGTTCTTCATCCGCCCGACGAGCTTCGTCGACGACACCACCCAGCCGCGGAGCGGTGGTGCGCCCATGGCGCTCATCCTGAGCGATGCCGCGGCGGGCCGGCTCTTTGCCCGGCCGCTCGACTCCCTCACGGTCGGTGCGACCGGAAACCCGCTCTCGCTCGACCTCAAGGTCACCGTCGCCCCGGTCCCGTTCCCGGCGCGGAACGTCGTGGCCATCCTCCCCGGCAGCGATCCCAGGCTCAAGAACGAGTACGTGGCACTCGGCGCCCACAACGACCACATCGGGATGACCGACCGCCCGGTCGACCACGATTCGATGCGGATCTTCAACCACATCGTCCGGCCCAACGGCGCCGACCAGGGTGGCAAGCAGGCGACGCCGGCGGAGCAGGCCGAGGTCAACGCCCAGCTCGCCGCGTGGCGGAAGGCGCACCCTGGCTCCGAGCGGCTGGATTCGATCTCCAACGGCGCCGACGACGACGGCTCCGGTACGGTGAGCGTGCTCGAGATCGCGCAGAAGATGGCCGCGCTCAAGCACAAGCCGAGGCGCTCGATCCTCTTCGTCTGGCACGTCGGCGAGGAGAAGGGCCTGCTCGGCTCGGCGTACTTCACCGACCACCCCACCGTGCCGCGCGATTCCATCGTGGCCCAGCTCAACATGGACATGGTGGGCCGGGGTGACGCGTGGGACGTGACCGGCTTCACCAAGGACGGCGCGGCCATCCACGGGAGCCCGAACTACCTCCAGCTGGTCGGGTCCCGCCGGCTGTCGACCGAGCTCGGCGACCTGGCGGAGAAGGTGAACAAGGACGACCATCACGACCTCACCTTCGACTACTCGATCGACGCCGACGGGCACCCGGCCAACATCTACTGCCGGAGCGACCACTACGAGTACGCCCGCTACGGCATCCCGATCATCTTCTTCACCACCGGGCTGCACTCCGACTATCACCAGGTGACCGACGAGCCGGAGTACATCGACTACGCCCACATGGCGCGGATCGACAACTACATCGAGGACCTGGCCCTGCACGTGGCCGACCTCGACCACCGGCCGGTCGTGGACCACCCGAAGCCCGACCCGCACGGCGCCTGCCGGCAGTAAGGGACGGCCTCTGGCCGTCCCGGTGGGGGTCGCCTGCGGCGACCCGACCCCGGTAGACCACGACCCCGTCCGGCTTCGCGCCGGGCGGGGTCTTGGTATCTTTCCCGGCACGTTCTCCCAAGGATCCGCTCGTGAGTCGGTTCGTCGCGTTCCGCCGGTCGCTCGCCCTCTCTGGTCTCCTCCTCGTCCCGTGCGTCGTCGCCGCGCGCCCCGCCGAGGCGTTCCATCTGCATCTCAAGCGCGCCGAGCCCGGCGTCAATGACACCGTGGCGGTGGCGCCCAAGGTCATCCGGCTCTGGTTCACTGAGCGTCCCGAGGCTGCCGTGGCGCGGATCCAGCTCCAGGGTCCCGGCGGAGCCGCGGTCGCCGTCGCCAGGCCGACCGTCGGGCCGGGGGATGACGCTCCGTTGAGCGCCGACATCACCGGTGCGGTGGCACCCGGCGCGTACCGGGTCTTCTGGCGCGCGATGGCGGCCGACGGCCACCCGATGCGCGGCAGCTTCGGATTCGTCTTCAAGCCGGCCCCGTGATCCGCCGCTCCCTCCTCGGGATCCTGGTCGCCGGCGCGCTCCTCGGCTGCGCCCGCGGCCCCGAGGGGTCGGAGTTCCATGGGGTGGTGCTCCCGGTGCCATTCCCCCGCCCGCGGGTGACGCTCACCGCCACCGACGGCCGGCCCTTCGACTTCGCGGCGGCCACCAGGGGCCGGATCACCTTCCTCTTCTTCGGCTATACCCACTGCCCCGATGTCTGTCCCGTGCACATGGCCAACCTGGCCGCGGTGCTCAAGAACCTGACGTACGAGGACCGCGACCGGATCCAGGTCGTCTTCGTCACCACCGACCCGGCGCGGGATTCCGCCCAGGTCCTCCGCCGCTGGCTCGACCAGTTCGATCCCACGTTCATCGGCCTCCGGGGCGACGACTCGACCATCGCGCGCTTCGAGGCGGAGGCGCACGTCGCCGCCGCGGTCAAGGAAGCCCCCCGTGACTCGGGCGCCGACTACACCGTGGGGCACGCTGCCCAGGTGATCGCATTCGCATCCGACGACAGCGCCCACGTGCTCTATCCGTTCGGCACCCGCCAGGAAGACTGGGCCCACGACATCCCGCTCCTCCTCGATGGCGCGTGGAGCGGCAAGTGAGGCGCCCATTGCTCGCGGCCCTCGGCCTGGCCGCGCTGGTCGGGTGCCGGCCGGCGCCGGCGGTGTACCACCTGGGGGAGATCACGATCTCCCACGTCGTCTCCCCGGAGCCGCAGCGGGGCGGGCCCGGCGGCGCCTACTTCACCATCGTCAACGGCGGCCCCGATGACACGCTCGTCGGCGTCGCCTCTCCCGACGCCGACACGGTGATGATGCACCAGTCGGAGACGTCCGGTGGGATGATGCAGATGCAAATGACCGCCACCGTCCCGATCCCCGCCGGCGACACCGTGCGTTTTGCGCCCGGCCGGCGCCACGTGATGCTCGCGGGGCTCCGTCGGACGCTCCTTCCGGGCGATTCGCTGCCGCTCACCCTCACCTTCCGCGGGGCAGGCACGGTCGTGGTATCGGCCCGGGTCGTGGCCTACGCCGACCTCGACGCCGCCCTCGGCACTGGCAGCCGCTGACCGATGCTCGACATCCAATGGTGGTGCTCTGCCCGCGGCCTCGAATGGACCTGGGCGTGGCAGGCGTTCCCCGGCGTCTGGATCTTCATCGTGGCGCTCGCCGTGGGCATGGAGCGGTACGCGCGCGCTGCGACCCGGCCGATCCCCGCCTGGCGCACGCTGATCCGCTGGGCCGCGGTGATGGTGTTGTGGGCCACGCTCGACTGGCCGGTGGGCCCCCTGGGCGCCGGGTACCTGATGTGGGTCCACGCCGCCCAGTTCCTGGTGCTCGCGATGATCGCGCCGCCCCTCCTGCTCCTGGGGCTCGGGCCCGACGGTGCGGAGCCGATCCTCCGGAACCGGGTCACGGGCCCGGTCATCCGTGCGGGCACCCGGCCGATCCTCGCGATGATCATCTTCACGGCGGACATGGTGGTGTCCCACCTGCCCGGCGTGGTCGATGCCCTGATGAAGCGGCAGTTGGGCGCACTCGCGCTCGACCTGGCGTGGCTCGGGTCCGGGCTCCTCTTCTGGTGGCCGGTGCTGCTCCCCGAGCCCCCGCGCCCCGGATTCGTCCCGCTGGCCCAGATGGTGTACCTCTTCTTCGGCACCCAGCCGCACGTCTACATCGCGATGTGGCTCCTCCTCGGGGAGTTCCCCAAGTACGCCACCTACGAGCTGGCGCCCCGGATGAGCGGCTTGAGTGCGCTCCAGGACCAGTCGGTCGGCGGCGCCCTGATGCTGCTGGTGACGCTCCCGCTCGTCTTCGGGGTGCTGACGGTCATCTTCGTCCGCTGGGTGCGGAAGGACGGAGCGTAGGATGCGCCTGGGCCATCGATCCACCGTCGCGCTCCTCGCGCTGCTCCTCGCCGTTCCTGTCGCGCCGCTCTACGGCGCCGTCCGCCGGTCCGACCCTCCGACGATGCGCCCGTCCGGCGCGCCACGCCTCGCCCAGTCCGCCGACTCCGATTCCGACCAGCCACCGGGCCTCTACCTCAAGGGTGCGCCCGTCGTTCCCGCCGTCCTGCGGGGACTCGGGGTGGGGACGCTGATGGCGAGTGCGGGGCTCCTGGCGCTCCTCGCCTGGCTCCTTCCCACGGGCGGGGCCGCGCCACGCCGGGCCGGGACCGCGCTCGCCTGGGTGGCTGTGGGCGTCCTGGTGCTGCACCTGCTCGCCTGGATGCTCAACGCGTCGTTCGACCAGCGGCTCGACGCCGATGCGCTGGCGCTCCTTACGTCGACCGGCACGGGGCACACCGAGGTGGTCCGTATCTCGCTTGCCCTTCTGGCGGCGCTCGCCGCCACGATGCTCCGCCGCCCCGGTGCCGCGGCCGTGCTCGGGCTCGGCGCGCTCCTCGCCAGCGCCTACGTCGGCCACGCGGCGAGCCTGGCCACCGACTGGTCGCTCCCGGCCAAGGCGCTGCACCTCGGTGCCGGTGCCGTGTGGCTTGGCGGGCTCCTGTGGCTCCTCCTGGCCGACCCCGCGCTCCCCGAGCACTCCTTCGGCGTCGGGCGCGTTTCCGCGGCGGCGCTGGCGTCGGTGGTGGTGGTCACAGCCTCCGGGCTCCTGGCGGCGCTCCTCTTCCTGCCGACGTGGCGCGACCTGTTCCACTCCGATTACGGCTCCGTCGCCATCGCCAAGGCGGTGGGCGTCGGCGTGCTGGTCCTCTTCGGCGCCTACCACAAGTTCGTCCTGGTGCCCCGTGCCGCCGAGCCGGCCACCGCGGACAAGCTCCGCCGGTCGGTCCGGTATGAGGTGCTGGTGATGGTCTTCGTCATACTCTTGGGCGGCCTACTGGCCTACATTTCCCCTCCGGAAGCCGGCGCCTGATCGTCGTCCCGCCGCAGTCGAGGTCCGTGATGCTTGCCACCCGTGGATACGCCGCCAGGAAGGCCAGGGCCGCGCTCGAGCCGTTCGCGTTCGAGCGCCGGGCCGTCGGGCCGAATGACGTCCTGATCGAGATCCTCTACTGCGGGATCTGCCACTCCGACATCCACCAGGCGCGCGAGGAGTGGGGGCGCGCCCTCTTCCCGATGGTGCCGGGCCACGAGATCGTCGGCCGGGTGGCCAAGGTCGGGACCGGGGTCAAGCGCTTCCACGCCGGCGACCTGGCGGGCGTGGGCTGCTTCGTCGATTCCTGCCGTAAGTGCGCCAACTGCCGCGACGGCTTCGAGCAGATGTGCGAACGCAAGACCTCCTACACCTACAACAGCACCGAACAGGACGGGAAGACCCCCACCTACGGCGGCTACTCGTCGCAGATCGTGGTGGACGAGAAGTACGTTCTCTCGGTGTCGGGCAAGCTCCCGCTCCCGAACGTGGCGCCGCTCCTCTGCGCCGGCATCACGACGTACTCGCCGCTGCGGCACTTCGGCGTGGCGGCGGGCCAGCGCGTCGGCGTCATCGGCCTCGGCGGCCTTGGGCACATGGGCGTCAAGCTCGCGGCGGCGATGGGCGCGGAAGTGGCCGTGTTCAGCACCTCCACCGCCAAGGAGGCCGACGCCCGGCGGCTCGGCGCCCGCGAATTCATCAACACCAGGGCCAAGGACGCCTTCACCAGGCACGCCGACCGGTTCGACTTCCTCCTGGACACCGTCTCCGCCGACCACGACCTCAACCCATACCTGGGCCTCCTCCGCCGTGACGGCGCGATGGTGCTCCTCGGCATTCCCGAACACCCCGCGCCGGTCCAGGCCATCTCGCTCATCCGCAACCGCCGCCGGCTGGCGGGGTCGGGGATCGGCGGCATCCGGGAGACCCAGGAGATGCTCGACTTCTGCGCTGAACGCGGCATCTCGGCCGACGTCGAGGTCATCAACGCCAGGCAGATCAACGAAGCCTACGAGCGCACCATCAAGGGCGACGTGCGCTTCCGCTTCGTCATCGATCTCAAGACGCTCTAGCCGCCGCCCGCCGGACCCGCGCCCCGCCCGGATCTCCATCCTGGCGGGGCGCATCGTCTTCGGTGAACCTTCCATCACCGGCGTGTCGACCGGGGCTCATCGTCCATCCGGTACATGCGGGTGGGCCCACGGCCGTGGCGCCCGTGCCGGCTCCTCGCTCACCGGCCGCGTCCGCGGTGCACGCGCTCCGCGAAGTGGGCGTCGACCTCTATCGCGGCGGGTTCGTCGTCATCCCGGGGCCCCCCGGCAGCGGCGAGCGCACGCTGGTCCATGTCGTCGATGCCTCGACGCCAGTATGC
>DASYXP010000325.1:0-6664 GCA_035934835.1 Gemmatimonadales bacterium
CAGCACCTGGATCGAGGATCCGAACGGAGCGCTCGCCCCACTCGCCGGCAAGCTCCGCCACGAGGCGCGCAGTTTGCCAAGGGGTCCAGAACTGGCCTAGATCGATCTTCTGAAGTCGAGTGGTCCCCGAGATGGTGGCACGCCGTCCAGACTCGGCGATGGCCAGAGGAGCGAGTAGCGAAGGAGGAACAGGAGGGATCAACGCGGGGGAGCCCATACGCCTAAGCTAAGCACCGAGGTAGGAAAAGAGACCCCCCATAGCCGACGGGCGGGGCCAAAGAACGCGAACAGCGCCGGGAGGGCTCCGGAGCCGGCCAGGAGGTCGCTGCGGCCTTGCGGGCCCGTGGGACAAGAAGCAGGGGGCTGGACTTGAGCCAAAGGCTGGGTCCCAAAAAACAACGCCCGGGCATTACCCGGGCATAGCAGGGGCGGGACTCGAACCCGCGACCCCGGCATTATGAGTGCCGTGCTCTAACCACCTGAGCTACCCTGCCGAAACCGCGGGAAAAGTAAGAAGTGCGCGGCCAAAAGGCGAGGCCGACGCTCAGACCGCGTCGGTGACCTGGAGCCCGTGGCGGCGGAGCAGGTCGAAGAGCGCCGCCTGGTGCTCCCGCCCCCGGGTCTCGACGTAGAGCACGATCTCAACGTCCCGGACGGAGATGTCGGCAAAGGCCCGCCGGTGCGCCACCTCGAGCACGTTGGCCCCCGCCTCGGCCACGAGCGCCGTGAGCTGGGCCAGGTGCCCGGGGCGGTCGGGCACCGTCACGGTGAGGCGGGCCAGCCGCCCGTCGGCCACCAGGCCTCGATCCACGATCCGCTCCAGCAGGTTCACGTCGATGTTCCCGCCCGAGAGGACCAGCACCACCACGTCGTGGCCCCGGAACGGGAGCGCGCCCGCGCAGAGCGCCGCGAGAGGCACGGCCCCCGCCCCTTCGGCCAGGAGCTTCTGCCGCTCGAGGAGGAGGTGGACGGCACCGGCGATCTGCGCCTCGTCGACGGCCACGATCTCGTCCACGTATCGCTCGATCAGCGGAAAGGTACGCTCGCCCGGGCGCTTGACCGCGATGCCGTCGGCGATGGTCTCCGACGACTCGATCGTGACGATCCCACCGGCCTGGCGGGAGGCCAGCGCGGACGCGGCCGCACTCGCCTCGACGCCGTAGATGTGGACGTCAGGGCGCTGCTCCTTGATCGCGACGCCGATCCCGCCCACCAGCCCGCCACCGCCGATCGGCACCACCACCGCCGTGACGTCCGGCACCTGTTCCAGGATCTCCAGGCCGATGGTGCCCTGCCCCGCGATGACCCGCTCGTCGTCGTACGCGTGCACCAGCACCCGCCCGTCCTCCGCCTCCATCCGCCGGGCCTCGACCATCGCCTCGGAGAGCGTGGCGCCGTGGAAGCGCACACCCGCCCCGAAGCGCTCGGTGTTGGCCACCTTGATGAGCGGCGTGTGCTCCGGCATCACCACGTCCACCGGCACGCCGAGGCGACCGCCGTGGTACGCCACCGCCTGGGCGTGGTTGCCGGCGCTGGCGGTCACGACGCCGCGCCGGCGCTCCGCCGGCGAGAGGTCGAGCATCCGGTTGAGCGCCCCGCGGTCCTTGAACGATCCGGTCCGCTGGGTGTTCTCGAGCTTGAGATAGAGCCGGGACGGCGACTGGTCCCCGAGCGCCAAGGCAGGGACGGTCGGCGTCCGGACGACGGCCGTCCCGATCCGCTCCCGGGCGGCACGAACTTCGGCAAGGGTGGGCACCTGGTTCCGACCTCCAGAGGGGTCCTGCTGACCTGCAACTTAGCTGGACCGTTCCCACACGCCGCGGCCGTTGACGCCCCGGTGGCGGCGGGGTGATGATTGACCTCCACGAAACCTTGGGACTTCGACGATGACTTCCCGGATCGACTACGCCGCTGCGGCCCCCGGGGCGCTGCAGGCGATGTACGCCCTGGAACGCTACGTCCGCGAATGCGGCCTGGAACGCCCGCTGCTCGAGCTGGTCAAGCTCCGCTCGTCGCAACTCAACGCCTGCGCCTACTGCATCGACATGCATTCGAAGGATGCGCTCGCCGCCGGCGAAACGCCCCAGCGGCTCCTGCTCCTCGACGCCTGGCGGGAGGCGCCGTTCTACTCCGCGCGGGAGCGCGCCGCCCTGGCGTGGACCGAGGCGGTGACCCGCATCGGCGATGCCGGCGTGTCCGATGCGCTCCGCTCGGAGTCTCGCGCCCAGTTCAGCGACCGCGAGCTCGTGGACCTCACGATGGCCGTCATTGCCATCAACGGCTGGAACCGGCTTGCCATCGGCTTCGGCGCCGACGTCGGCAGCTACCAGCCACGCACGCACCCGGCCCCGGCCAATGCTGTTCGTTGACAACGGCGGGAACACCGACGCACGGTCCAACCTGGCGCTGGAGGAGTACGTCCTCCGGCACCGGATGGGCGAGGAGGACCTCCTCCTCTTCTACGTCAACGCGCCCGCCATCATCATCGGCCGCAACCAGAACACGATCGAGGAGATCGCCGAGGAGACGGTGGCCGCGCGGGACATCCGCGTCGTCCGGCGGATCTCCGGCGGCGGCGCCGTGTACCACGACCTCGGCAACCTCAACTTCAGCTTCATGACCCGGGACGTGAGCGGCCGCTTCAACCGCTACGAGACCTTCAACCGCCCCGTGGTGGACGTCCTCCAGGCGCTCGGCGTGCCGGCCGAGATCGGCGGCCGGAACGACATCCTGGCCGGCGGCCGGAAGATCTCCGGCAACGCCCAGTTCGCGGGCGGCGACCGGATGCTGAGCCACGGCACGCTCCTGCTCGATTCGGACCTCGACGCCGTCTCCGCGGCGCTCCGCCCCAAGCCGGGCAAGGTCGAATCGAAGGGCGTCAAGTCGGTCCGGAGCCGGGTGGCCAACATCAGCGAGTTCCTGGCCGCCCCGGTGACGGTCGACGGCCTCCGCGACCGGATCCTGGAGCGGATCTTCGGCACCCGCGACCGGGCGCGGATCCCGACACTGACCCTGACCGAGGCAGATCGTACGGCCGCCGAGGAACTGCGGGCGCGGAAGTACGGGACCTGGGACTGGAACTACGGCGAGAACCCGGGCAGCAACGTCCAGCGGGCCCAGCGCTTCACCGGCGGGGAGATCGACGTGCGGCTCGACATCCAGGACGGACACATCGCGGGCGTCCGCTTCTTCGGCGACTACATGGGCCGCGTGGACGTCGGCGAGCTCGAGGCCCGGCTCCGGGGCCTTCCCTACACCCGCGAGTCGGTCTCGGCGGCGCTCGACGTGCGCGATGTGGGCGACTACTTCGGCGGGATCTCCCGGGACGAGGTCCTGGGCGTGCTCTGTCCGTAAGTGCGTGCCCGCGCAGCCGCCGAATCACTGGTGGTCCACCGTACGCCCGGCATCACCACGATGGCGCCGAAACGAACGCCGCGAGGAGCGCGAACGAGTTCTTGAGCATGCTGTCCTGCCGGGACGCAGGTCACCGACGACGGCTGGGTTCCCGCCGCTCCCCGCAATGTCGCGACAGGTCGAACGGGCCTAATCCTCGACATGCAACCGGAGCATGAACGTCGACGCCGGCCCGCGATCCCGATTGAAGTTGGGATCCACGGTGAGCTGATACTGGGCACCGAGGTGAACGGCCCTGGTGACGGCGAAGTCGTAGTATGGGGTCAGGGAGCGTTCGACGCCGTAGGTGAGGGCGCCGTCACCGCTCACGATGCCGAGTCCGCCCGCGGCGAGGTACCGCTGATTTGCCGGCGAGGCGCCCGCGAGGAACACTGCGATCCCCATCGTGTCGCGGGGGCGGCGCCACAGCGCCCCGCTGAAGCTGCCTCCGAGCGAGAGCAGCCAATTCGTGTCCGTGAACTCCAGCGCCTGGGACCGGCCGTCGTTCCACCCGACGCGGGCGAAGACGCCGACCGTCGGCGTGAGCTCCTGCTCCGCGTTGAGGCCCAATCCATACGACTCGTGATAGGCTTCATACGGCGTCAGGTCGGTGTTCGGCCCGAGCGTTCGGAGCACCGACGCGGCCACGTCATAATCGACGGTCTTCGCCTCATCGAGCCAACCGAGCACGCGGATGGCGCCAGGGTGCCCGCCGATGGCAAAGCGCCGCTCCCATTCCGCGGCCTGCGCCCAGGACTTTGCGATCGGGCCGTATCGCCCGCGCGGCGGCCAGGTCAGCACACGGTCGTCCCCGCCATCCCCCGACCCGACGTTCCCGGTGTTGACATACGGCGGCATGAGGAAGAACGAATACCGCACGGCCCAGTCGCGCTGGTTGAGCTCCGCCGCCAGGCCGGTCTCGTAGCCGATGGTGTTCTGACCATAGTCCCAGGTGGTGTTGGCCGTGCCTGCCCAGCTCATGAACTGGGTGTGACCATCCCCGGCATAGCGATTGTGGTCGAAGAGGTCGAGCGGCGTCATCCGTCCGAGCATCAGGGTGAGCCGCGAAACGTCACGGCTGCCCGCCAGCGCCATCGGGCCGTCGGCGACCCGTTCCTGCCCGCCGCCGAACCCGATCACCTCCTGCAGGTAGAGGTGCGCGAACATGTAGTTCGGTGCCCGGGTCGCCGCCTTGTACGCGTCGGCATCGGGGAAGTTCTGCACGCCGAAGCTCGTGCTGAGCCCGGATCCCTGCCACAGGAGCAGGTCCGCGTGCAATTCGCCTCCGCGCCAGACGCGACGCCCGACGAAGAGGTCGGCGGAGATGGTCGCGCTGACCTCGCCGCCGGGGCGGAGGCTGTGGGGGCCCGAATACCTCGCCCCGAAGGGCGCGGCGAATTCCGCGATGTCGGTGTTCTGGAAGTGGACGTTCCAGCGCCGGGGGGACGGATCGCCCGAGTCGGAGGACGCAGCGCTCGGCAGAGGTTGAGGCGCTTGCGCGGTGAGCAGGCGGGGAATGGCCAGGGCAAATGCGAGGAATTGCGTGCGGACGGTCGCCATCCTGCGACGCGAGCCGCGCCGCGTCGGCCCGCCGCCGGGGCGTCGCCCGTGGCCCATCGGGCCCACTACGGCTGGGTTCCCGTCGAATCCGGGGGCACCAAGCGGTACAGGAATTCCCCCTTCCGCAGCATCCCGAACTGCTCCCGCGCGATGCGCTCCTGCGTGCGGGGGTCGGTCTCGATGGCCTTCGCCACCTTCTGCAGCGAGTCCACCTCGACCTTGAGGTCGGCGATGGCCTGCCGTTCGCGGGCCAGGTCGCTCCGGAGCTGGAGGAGGTCCCAGGTGCTGTACTCGCCCCCCTCCACGGCGAACCCGATGGCCAGGGTCAGGGCGGCCGCAACGGCCACGCGTCCCCAGTTCATCGAGGGTACAGCTCCCGGCCCGGATAGTGGGCCACGTCCTCGAGCTCCTCCTCGATCCGCAGCAACTGGTTGTACTTGGCCACCCGGTCGCTGCGGCTGGCGCTCCCGGTCTTGATCTGGCCCACCCCGGTGGCCACGGCCAGGTCGGCGATGAAGGTGTCCTCGGTCTCCCCGGAGCGGTGGGAGATGATCGCTCCGTACCCGCTCGTCTTGGCGAGCTCGATGCACTGCAGGGTCTCGGTGAGGGTCCCGATCTGGTTCACCTTGATGAGAATGGCGTTGGCCACCCCCTGCTCGATCCCCTTGCCGAAGATGTTGACGTTGGTGCAGAAGATGTCGTCGCCGACCAGCTGGATCCGCTCGCCGAGGACCTCGGTCAGGTGGGCCCACCCCTCCCAGTCGTGCTCGCCGAGGCCGTCCTCGATCGACACGATGGGGTACTTGTCCACCCACGCCTGGTAGAGCTTGACCATGTCGGCGCTGGTGTGCCGGCTCCCGTCCGCCTTCTTGAAGACATAGGCGCCGTCCTGCCAGAGCTCCGAGGCGGCCACGTCGAGGGCGATGGCCACGTCATCCCCCGGCTTGTACCCGGCCTGCTGGATGGCGTCGACCACCGCATCGAGCGCCGCCTCGTTGGACGGCAGCATCGGCGCAAAGCCACCCTCGTCGCCCACGGCGGTCGAGAGCTTCCTGGCCCCGAGCACCTTCTTCAGGGCGTGGAACACCTCCGCCCCCATCCGGAGCCCCTCGGCGAAGGTGTCGGCGCCGAGCGGCACCACCATGAACTCCTGCGCGTCGACGTTGTTGGAGGCGTGGGCCCCGCCGTTGAGGATGTTCATCATCGGCACCGGGAGCACATGCGCCATCGGCCCGCCGAGGTAGCGGTAGAGCGGCAGGTCCTTGTCGAGCGCCGCCGCACGGGCCACCGCCAGCGACACCGCCAGCATCGCATTGGCGCCCAGGTTCGACTTGTTCTCGGTGCCGTCGATGTCGAGGAGCTCGGCGTCGACCGCGATCTGGTCCTCCGCCGTCATCCCCTCGAGCCGGGGACCGATGGTCTCGTTGACGTTCCGGACGGCGTCGAGGACGCCCTTCCCGCCGTAGCGCTCGGGGTCGCCGTCGCGGAGTTCGACCGCCTCCTTTTCGCCGGTCGAGGCCCCGCTCGGCACCGCGGCGCGGCCGAACGCCCCGCTCGCCAGCGTCACCTCCGCCTCGACGGTGGGGTTCCCTCGACTGTCGAGGATCTCGCGGGCGTGGACGGCGATGATGGTGCTCATGCGGGGCTCTAGGGCTTAGGGCTTAGGGCTTAGGGCTTAGGGCTTAGGGCTTAGGGCTTAGGGCTTAGGGCT
>DASYXP010000254.1:0-11992 GCA_035934835.1 Gemmatimonadales bacterium
CGGGCCGACCACCCCCACGACCTCCCGCATCCGGCCGATGCGCTGGGCCCACGCCACCATGCCCTCAGAGGTCTCCTGGGCATCGGCGGTGTCGTAGAGGATGCGCGGCGGCGCTCCCGAGCGCCCCGGGTGCGCCAGCGACTCCGCGACGGCCGCGTACGGCCCCCCATACACAGGGTAGCTCAGGGCGATCGTCGGGCGCGGCCGGTGGACCTCGCAGGCCGTCGCGGCCAGCAGGATCGCTGCCATCGAGCACGCGCGAACGGACATCCGGCACCGGGAAGGGAGGAAATTCGGATTGCGCCCTACAGCAGGATGCTACGCCGTGGCGGGGGGGCCAGCAAGGGCGGCCCCCCCGGCACCAGTCCGGCGCCGGGAGGGCCCACCCGATTCACTGCACGACGATGACGCCGTACATCCCGGAGCGGGTCGTGCCGTGGATGGTGCAGTGGTAGTAGTAGAGGCCGGGCGTGGCGAAGGTGATCGGCCCGTAGGTGGCGTTGGCGCCGAGGTTGGTGCTGCTGGCAAAGCTTGGCGAGGGATCAGAGGTCACGTTATGGGTGATCGCCGTGGGGCCCCACACCCACTGCACCCTGTCGCCCGCCTGGATGATGAGGCTGTCGGACGTGAAGGTGTCGTTCCCCACCTGCACGGTGAAGAGCGCCGAATGGGAGATCGTCGCGCCGAACGTCACCGGGGAGCCGACCAGCCCTGCGGCGGTCGCCGTGACGGTCACCGCTCCGGTCGAGGCGCCAGAGGTGACCGTCGCCGACGCGGTCCCGTTCGCCAACGTGGTGTCGCTCGGCGGCGACACGGTCGCGTTGGCGGAGGTGACATTCCACTGCACCGTGACCCCGGACCGGCCGTTGCCGAACTGGTCGGCCGCCTTCACCACGAGCGGGCTCGCCAGTGCGTGCGACGTGTCGACGAGCTGGCTGTCGCCCGAAGCCTTGCTCAGCGTCCTGGCGAGCCCGGGCCGGGCCGTGGCCGTGAACGTGACCGGCGTGACCGCCCCCGTCGTGGTGGCCGTGGCCGACTGGGGACCCGCCACGGTGCCGAGTGTCCAGTGCGCGGTCGCGGTGCCGGTGGTGCTGGCGGTGGTGTCGATGGCGGTCACCGTCCCGCCCGGGTTCGCAGTGGCCCACTGGATCGTCCGCCCGGACTGGGGCACGCTGCTGAGCGTCACCTCGACGCCGAGGGGCGTGGCGAGCGTGGCGTGCACGGTGTCGGACTGCGCGTCGCCGCTGACCGTGGCCTTCGCCACGACCGGCGCGATGGCGGTGGCGGTGTAGGTCACCGGCGACCCTGCCGCGCCCGTGAGCGTGGCCGTCAGCGTCTGCCCACCGGGCGTGGAGCCGAGCGTCCAGGTGGTGGATGCCACGCCATCGGACCCGGACTGGCTGGTCGGGGGGATCGCTGAGCCGCCCGCCGATGCGGCCCACGTGACGGTGTGCCCGGCCGATACCCCGGTGTCGAGCTTCACCAGGACCTTGATCGCCGAAGCGACGGCGTGCCCCACCTCCGCCTGCTGGGCATCGCCGCTGGCCGCCGGCTTGGAGAGGTTGAGCGACGGCGAGGGGCTCCCCCCGCCACCGCCGCCACACGCCGCGAGCGCCGTCGCGATGATGACCGAACCGATGGCACTGGACGACCGCATCCTTGACCTCCGACGATGAGAATGGTGCACACCGCACCGGAGGCGCAGTGGCGGGAACAGAACGGATCGAGCGAGGAGATCGGATTCGACGGTGCAGCCCGGAACGCGTGCACCCATACTGACTACGACGGGAGGGCGCCCCCGGGTTCCCGGCGACGGCCGAGACCGCCCTGCAAGGTGCCGGGCAGCGCGTTAACTTTGGCGGTCGAACCGGCACTGGCCGGCGGGGAATGGGTCCCCACGATCCCACGGTCCTGGTGGAGCGGAAGTCCGTGCAACTGAACGTGTTCGAAACGGCCAACGCCGGATTCGCGCAGGCGATGTACGAGGAATACCTCCGGGATCCGGCGTCGGTGGCGCCGGAG
Source organism: Gemmatimonadales bacterium (assembly GCA_035934835.1). GTDB lineage: Bacteria > Gemmatimonadota > Gemmatimonadetes > Gemmatimonadales > GWC2-71-9 > CAMLHU01. The sequence goes on from DASYXP010000254.1 coordinate 2,023, forward strand.
TGGCGTCGCCTGTTCGACAGCGGCGTGGTCGGCGAGCGCCCGGCATCCGTGAACGGCGCCGGCAACGGGACCGTTCCCGCTCCGACGGCCGCGGCTCCGTCTGCGGCACTGCCCGCCGGTGCGGTGGATATCAAGGGCCCGGCGGCGCGACTCGTCCAGAACATGAACGAGAGCCTCCGGATCCCGACGGCCACCACGTTCCGCGAGATCAACGTGACCACCCTCGACGCGCGCCGGCGGGAGCTGAACGCCGCGCTCGCCGCGTCGGGGAAGCCGGGCAAGGTCTCCTTTACCCACCTGGTGGCGTGGGCGCTGGTGCAGGGGCTCAAGCGCCATCCGATGATGGGCCACGCCTTGCAGGAACAGGGCGGAACGGCGTATCGCGTCACGCCCGACGGGATCAACCTCGGCCTCGCGGTGGACGTGCAGCGGAAGGACGGATCGCGCGGCCTCGTGGTGCCGGTGCTCAAGCACGCCGAAGCGATGGACTTCGGCGGCTTCCACGCCACGTACGAAGAGCTGGTCGAAAAGGCGCGCACCAACAAGCTGATGCCGGACGCCTTCCAAGGCGCCACGGTGACGCTCACCAACCCCGGAGGCCTCGGCACGTCAGCGTCGGTGCCGAGACTGATGGCCCACCAGGGCACGATCATCGCGACCGGGGCCATCGGCTACCCGGCCGCCTTCGCCGCCACGCCGCCCGACCAGCTCAAGGCGCTCCAGGTCGGCAAGGTGATGGCGATGACCAGCACCTACGACCATCGGATCATCCAGGGCGCGGAGTCGGGTGAGTTCCTCCGCACCGTGGAATCCCTGCTGCAGGGCGATGCCGGCTTCTTCGAGGGCGTGGCCGCGGGGCTCGGCGTGGCGATCGGCGCGGCACCGGCGGCGGCGGCGCCCCTCCCCGCGGTCAAGGCGGCCCCGCTGAGCGAGGCGCCGATCTCCGCCGGCGCGCTGGCGCAGGTGGCGGCGGCGATGGGGCTCGTGAAGGCGTTCCGCACCCACGGCCACCTCGCGGCGCGCCTCGACCCGCTCGGCAGCGATCCCATCGGCGACCCGGCGCTCGAACCGGGGCCGCTCGGCCTCACGCCCGAGATCATGCGCACCATCCCGGCGCCGACGCTGCGAGTGGCGGTCCCGGGCGCCACGCTGTCCGACGCACTGCCGCGCCTCCGGGAGACGTACTGCGGCACCATCGCCTACGAGGTGGAGCACATCTCCAGCCACGAGGAGCGGGTCTGGCTCCGCGAGGCCATCGAGTCGGGGCGGTACCGCCGGCCGCTCACGCCGGCGGAGCGCACGGCACTCCTTGCCAGGCTCACGCAGGTGGAGACGTTCGAGAAGTTCCTCCACAAGGCGTACCTCGGCCAGCGGCGCTTCTCGATCGAAGGCGTCGACCTGCTGGTCCCGATGCTCGACCTCACCACCGACCTTGCGGCCCAGCAGGGCGCGCGCAACGTGGTGATCGGGATGGCGCACCGCGGCCGGCTCAACGTGCTGGTGCACAACGTCGGCCGCCCGTACGAGGCCATCTTCGCCGAGTTCGAGGGGAACAAGCCGCAGCACGACGAGCCCGACGCCGGCACCGGCGACGTGAAGTACCACCTCGGCGCCGACGGAGCGGTGCGGGCCGCCAACGGCAAGACGGTGAGCATCACGCTGTCCCCCAACCCGAGCCACCTCGAGTTCACCGGGCCGGTGGTCGACGGTCGGGCGCGGGCGCAGCAGACCCAGCGCAAGGGCCCGACCGCCGAACACGACCCGACCGCAGCGGTGCCCGTCGTGATCCACGGCGACGCGGCGTTCGCGGGCCAGGGCGTGGTGGCGGAGTCGCTCAACCTGAGCAAGCTCCCCGGGTACGGGACCGGCGGGACCGTCCACATCATCACCAACAACCAGATCGGCTTCACCACCGACATCAAGGACGCGCGCTCGACCCGCTACGCCTCCGACCTCGCCAAGGGGTTCGACATCCCGATCGTCCACGTCAACGCGGACGACCCCGAGGCGTGCCTTTCGGCGGTGCGGCTCCTGATGGCGTACCGGGAGAAGTTCCGGGGCGACGTGCTCATCGACCTCATCGGCTACCGGCGGCATGGGCACAACGAGGGCGACGAGCCCACGTACACCCAGCCGCTGATGTACGCCAGGATCAAGGATCACGCGACGGTGCGGACGGCCTACGCGGCCGCGCTCGTGGCGCAGGGGGTCCTGACCCAGGCGGACGCCGACGCGCAGGCGGAGGCGGAGTACCAGAAGCTCCTCGGCCTCCAGCAGGCGATGAAGGCCGCCGCGGCCAAGCCCCGCAGCGCCGACCCGGCGGTGACGCCGGTCTCGCCCAACGCGCAGGTGGACACGGCGCTCCCCGCCGACCTCCTGGCCGGGCTCAACGAGCAGCTGCTGGCGTGGCCCGCCGGCTTCACGGTCAACCCGAAGCTCAGGAAGCAGCTCGAGCGGCGACGCCAGGTGCTCGGGCCCGAGGGCGGCATCGAGTGGGCGCACGCGGAGGCGCTGGCCCTGGGCGGGCTCCTGCTCGAGGGGATCCCCGTCCGGTTCACCGGGCAGGACACCGAGCGCGGCACTTTCAGCCAGCGGCACCTGGTGCTGCACGACTCCGAGAACGGCGCACTCGACTCGCCGATCAGGCGGCTGCACGGGGCGCTGGCGCCCTTGGAGCTCCACAACAGCCCGCTCTCCGAGCTTGCGACGATGGGGTTCGAGTACGGCTACAGTGCCGCTGCGCCCGAGGCGCTGGTGCTGTGGGAAGGACAGTTCGGCGATTTCGTGAACGGCGCGCAGGTCATCATCGACCAGTTCCTCTCCGCCGGGCTTTCCAAGTGGGGACTCACGACGCGGCTGACGCTCCTCCTGCCCCACGGCTATGAGGGCCAGGGGCCGGAGCACTCGAGTTCGCGCTACGAGCGCTTCCTGCAGCTCGCCGCCGAGGGGAACATCCGCGTCGCCAACTGCACGACGCCGGCGCAGTACTTCCACCTGCTCCGGCTGCAGGCCAAGCATCCGCGGATCCGCCCGCTGGTGATCGCGACGCCGAAGAGCCTGCTCCGGCTTCCGGCAGCGACCTCGAAGCTCGCGGAGCTCACGAACGGGACGTTCCAACCGGTCATCCCTGACCTTGCCGCGCCCTCGGCGACGCGGGTGATCCTCTCGGCGGGGAAGGTGTACTACGACCTGCACGCGGAAGCCGAGAAGCTCGGCGCCGGGCGCCCGGCGCTGGTGCGGGTGGAGCAGCTCTACCCGTTCGCCGACGTGGAGATCAGGGCGGCGCTCGCGCTGCATCCCAAGGCGACCGACATCGTGTGGGTGCAGGAGGAGCCGCAGAACATGGGGGCGTGGAGCTTCCTGCGGGAACGGCTGGCGGCGGTACTGCCGAAGGGCGCCACGCTCCGCTACGTCGGTCGCCCCGAGCGCGCCAGCCCGGCCGAGGGGTACCCGGCGGCCCACGCGAAGGAGCAGAAGCGCATCGTGGGGGAAGCGCTGAAGAGCTGAGCGGGCGGGCGGCGGGTGGCCCGTGACGGGCAACGTGGCGCCGCAGGGCCGAACGAAGCGAAGGATCTCTCCGCGACCAGCGAAGGGATCCTTCGGCCTTTCAGCGCCTCTTGCCCGGCCTGCCCGGGCGGAACCGGAGACCGACGGCTGTGGGAGTCCCGTCGTTGGCGCTCAGGTCGAGCATCGGACGGTCGACCAGCCGGAACGCCTCCTGCTGGAGGCCGGACGAGAGGTGGTGGCCGTATTCGAGGAGGAGGACCGCGCGCGACTTGCGCTGCAGCAACCAGGACACGAGCGGCATGTCGGCCTTCGCGGCGTTGCAGTCGCGGCAGGCGATGACGAGGTTGTCCGGCCGGTCGTAGGCCTTCTGGCCCTTCCGGGGCCGGACGTGGTCGAGGGTGGCGGTCTCCGGCTTGATCGTCTGCCCGCAATAGGCGCAGATGGGGCCGTAAGTGGAAAGCAACCAGTCCCGATGCGCGTCCATCGAGCGCGTCGAGGAGGTACGGAAGGCGGTTGCGGGAACGTGTTCCGGCGCTTGGGGCCGGCGGGAGTGGGAACGCCTGCGGGGCACTGATCTTCCGAACGGACGCGTCTGCCGCGCCCTTTGGGTCACACCGGTCCGCCCAGTGCGGGCCGGCTCGCTAATTAATGATACAACATTCAGGGGCCTGGTGCCGGGCCCTACGGAGCGGCCGACCCTTCCGGCAGCGGCGGGGCATCGGCCCGATGGGCGGGAGCCAGCAGCAGTCCCCACCGCGGATCGAACGGATGGACCAGCGTGGTGGGGCCGTCCGCCCGGATGACCGGGTGGCCTGCATCGACCCAGCCGAAGATCCCGCCTGCCAGGTCGGCCACCCGGCCGTAGCCCTGCCCCGCCAGCCATTCCGCCACGCGGGCGCCCCGATACCCGACCGAGCTGTACACCACGATGTCGGTGTCGCGAGGGGGCGTACCCAGCACCCGCAGGTCCGGTCGATACGGATCGATCCGCACCGCCCCCGTGATGCGGCTCACGTCCACCTCTTCGGCGGTGCGGGCGTCGAGGAGGAGCGGCTGCGGACGCGCCGCGGCAAGCCATCCCGCGAGCGAATCGGCGTCGATCCACCGCACCGCGGGGAAGCGCCGCGCCGTCTTCCAGGTGACGGCCCGCAACGCGAGCGGCCGGCTCCACCAGGCGGTGGCACCGGCCGCAACGACGAGCAACAGCAGCACCCACGGCCAGCGAAGACGACGGGTCCCGGTCATCGTGGCCGGCGCTTCAGCGTCCGCGGCCGCCGCGATCGCGGTCGTCGGTCTTGCGGGTCTTGGCCAGCTCTTCCGCGGCCAGGGTAGCCCGCCGGATCATCTGCTCAGGGCTCACCGCCTTGGGGAGAGCCCGCGCCGGCCCGGCGTCGAACACGATGGCCCCGCCCTCGCCGCGCGGGGTGAGCGGCTTCCGCTCCCGCACGTCGTAGCAGCCGAGCACGGTCTCGCCCGCCGCTGCGGCGGCGGCCACCCGCTGGGCCAGGGCCACCCGGTCGGCCACGCCGTGGAGCACGACCGGCGCCTTGCCGGTGAAGGTGCGGGGCGAGAACAGGAACACGCACCCTGCGCCGCGCACCGAGGGGGTGGATGTGACCTCGCCCTTGGCCACGTCGGTGGCCCAGCGCACCGCCTCACGCTCCTCGTCCGAGGCCGAGGCGTGCTTGCCGCCGCTGGCCACGGGAGCGGCGCCCTTCTTCTTTTGCTGCGCGGCGCGGAGCGCCTTCAGGTATCCGGGTTCGTCCGACACGATGCATTGTCTCCGTTCGGGCCCCGCGGGGGCCGTGACTCATTCGTGCACCGGCCAAGATAGGGGGGCGGAAGGGGCCGGGAAAGTGCGCGGCGGCGGTGACGGCGGGAGCCCGGGGTGTTAGTTTTGCGTCGATTTCCGGTTCCTCCCGCACGCCCCGGAGCCCCGTGACCGCGCCATCCTCCCCCGCCCCGACCCCCGCCGGGCCCTCCGGCCCGTCCGACGCCCTCGCGTGGGCCACCATCAACACCATCCGCGGGCTGGCGATGGACGCCGTGGAGCAGGCGCAGTCGGGGCATCCCGGCACGCCGATGGCGCTCGCGCCGGTCGGGTACGTGCTCTGGTCGAAGTTCCTGAAGCATGATCCCGCCGACCCGGCGTGGGCCGACCGCGATCGCTTCGTGCTCTCGTGCGGGCACGCGTCGATGCTCCTCTACTCCCTGCTCCACCTGACCGGATACGACCTCTCACTCGAGGACATCAAACGCTTCCGGCAGTGGGGATCCCCCACCGCGGGCCACCCCGAGCGCGGCCACGCCCCCGGCGTCGAAGTCACCACCGGACCGCTGGGCCAGGGGGTGGGCAACTCTGTCGGGATGGCGATGGCGGAGCGGTTCCTCGCCGCGCGTTTCAACCGCCCGGGGTTCGACGTCGTCGACCACCGGACCTGGGCCTTCGTGAGCGACGGCGACCTGATGGAAGGCGTCGCCTCCGAGGCGGCGAGCCTGGCCGGGCACCTGAGCCTCGGCAAGCTCTGCTGCGTGTACGACGACAACCGCATCACCATCGACGGGACGACCGACCTCTCATTCTCCGAGGACGTCCAGAAGCGCTTCACCGGCTACGGATGGAAGGTCCTCCGCGTCTCCAGCGGCACCGACCTCAAGGCCATCCAGCGCGCACTGGCGGCCGCGCGCCGTGAGACCGACCGCCCCACGCTCATCATCCTCCGCACCATTATCGGCGAACCCGCCCCCCACAAGCAGAACACCTCCGGCGCCCATGGTGCCCCGCTCGGCGCGGCGGAGGTCAAGGCCACCAAGCAGGTGATGGGCTGGCCGGAGACGCCGTTCTACGTGCCCGCCGAGGTCGACGCGCAGCGGGCGCGCCTTGCCCGGCGGGGGCGCCGTGAGGGACGCGCGTGGCGGCGGCGGTTCGACGCGTACGGCGCCCAGCACCCGGAGGCGGCCGCCGAGTTCGAGGCGTGGATGCGGGGCGCGCTCCCGGCGGGCTGGGACTCGGCGCTCCCGGACTTCGCGGGTCAGTCGGGGCTCGCCACCCGGCAGGCGTCGCAGGCGGTGCTCGAGGCCGCGGCCAGGGTGCTGCCCAACCTCGTGGGCGGATCGGCCGACCTGGCCCACTCGACCGGCACCGTGCTCAAGGAGGGCGGTGAGTTCACCGCCAAGGCACCGGGTCGCAACGTGCACTGGGGCATCCGGGAGCACGGGATGACCGCAGCGCTCAACGGGATGGCAGCACACGGCGGGGTGCGGCCGTTCGGCAGCACCTTCCTGATCTTCTCGGACTACCTCAAGCCGTCGATCCGGCTGGCCGCGCTCATGAAGCTGCCGGTCATCGTGATCGGCACCCACGACTCGATCGGCGTGGGTGAGGACGGCCCCACCCATCAGCCCATCGAGCAGCTCGCGGCCCTCCGCGCCACGCCGAATGTCCACGTCTTCCGCCCCGCCGACGCCACGGAGACGACCGAGTGCTGGCGGATGGCGCTTGAGCGGACCGACGGGCCGAGCGTGCTGGCGCTGACGCGCCAGAAGCTGCCGATCCTCGACCGCACCAGGCTCCGGCCCGCCGCCGATGCGCGCCGGGGCGGGTACATCCTCTTCGAGCCCCCGACCGCGCCGCGGGCCATCATCCTCGGCACCGGCTCCGAGGTGCATCTGGCGCTCGCCGCGGCCGAGCGGCTCACCGCGGCCGGCACTCCGACCCGGGTGGTGTCGCTGCCATCGTGGGAGGTGTTCGAGGCTCAGCCGGCGAGTTACCGCGACCAGGTGCTGCCCCCGACGGTCACGGCGCGGGTGTCGGTGGAGGCGGCGAGCACCTTCGGCTGGGCCCGCTATACCGGCACGGCCGGAGTGGCCGTGGGTCTCGACCATTTCGGCGCCTCCGCGCCGGCCGAGACCCTGTTCCAGGAATTCGGGATCACCGCGGACCGCGTCGTCGACGCGGTCCGGCGTTCGCTCGCGCAGGGGGCCGCCTGATGTCCAACCCGCTCGTCACCCTTGGGAAGCTCGGCCAGAGCCCCTGGTACGATTTCATCACCCGCGACCTCGTGCAGTCGGGAAAGCTCCGCCGGCTCATCGATGACGAAGGCCTGCTCGGGATGACGTCCAACCCGACGATCTTCGAGAAGGCCGTCAGCTCGAGCGACCTCTACGACGAGGACATCCGCCGCCTCACTGCGGAAGGGAAGACCGCCGCCGAGGTCTTCGAGTCGCTCGCCGTGGCCGATGTCCAGTCCGCCTGCGACGTGTTCATGGACACCTACGAGCGGACCCGGGGCGTCGACGGGCTGGTGTCGCTCGAGGTCTCGCCCACGCTGGCGCGGAACACCGTCGGCACCATCGCGGAGGCGGAGCGGCTCTGGAAGCGGGTGGCGCGCCCCAACGTGATGATCAAGATCCCCGGCACCGCCGAGGGACTCGAGGCCATCACCCGCTGCCTGGCCGCGGGGATCAACGTCAACGTGACACTGCTCTTCGCGGTGGCGCGCTACCGCGAGGTGATCGACGCCTTCTTCCGCGGCATCGAGCAGCGCGCCGCCGTGGGCGAGCCGGTCGACCGGGTGGCCTCGGTGGCGAGCTTCTTCGTGAGCCGGGTCGACGGGCGGGTGGATCCCGAGCTCGACAAGAAGGGCGACCCGTCCAGGCTCCGCGGGACCATCGCCATCGCCAACGCGGCGGCGGCCTACGCGCTCTTCGAGGAGGAGTTCCAGGGACCCCGCTGGGAAAAGCTCGTGGCCCGCGGCGCCCAGGTCCAGCGTCCCCTCTGGGCCTCGACCAGCACCAAGGACCCGAAGTACCCCGACACCTACTACGTCGACGCGCTCATCGGCCCGCACACCGTCAACACGCTCCCCCCCGAGACGTTCGCCGCCTTCGGCGACCACGGGAAGCCGGCCGTCCGCATCCGGGACGCCATCGCCAAGGCCCCCGCCCGGCTCGAGGCACTGGCTGGCTCCGGCATCGACCTGGCGGCCGTCACCACCTTCCTCGAGAACGATGGGGTGGCCAAGTTCGCCGCCTCGTACGCGTCCCTGCTCGCCGGCATCGAGGCCAAGGCGAGCGCCCTTTCCGCCCGCTGATCGCCGGGCCGGCCACGCCGGCCCCCCTCCAACGGTCCCCCCCATGCTCGCACGCCTGCGGTCCGTCACGCTCTCGCAGTGGATCCTCATTTCGATGGTGGTCGGCATCCTGCTCGGATGGGCCGACCACACGCTCTGGACCGGCGTGGACCTTGGCCACTGGCTCAACCCGGTGGCGCAGATCTTCCTCCGGATGATCAAGTCCATCGTGGTGCCGCTCGTGTTCTCGGCGCTGGTGGTCGGGATCGCCGGGCACGGGGACGACCTGAAGCAGGTCGGGCGGCTCGCGGTCAAGTCCATCTTCTATTTCGAGGCGGTGACCACCGTGGCGCTCGTGATCGGGCTCCTCGCGGTCAACGTCATCCGGCCGGGCGATGGCGTGAACCTGGCCAGCGCCTCGGCCCAGGAAGGGCAGCAGCTGGCACAGACCACGCTCTCGGTGAGCGGCGTGCTGGAGCACACCGTCCCCACGAGCTTCTTCGACGCCGCCGCGAAGAACGAGGTGCTGCAGGTGGTCTTCTTCGCAGTGCTGTTCGGGATCGCGTTGGCGCAGATGACCGGCAAGCCGAAGGAGACGATGCTCGCCTTCTGCGACGCGCTCACGCAGGTGATGTTCAAGTTCACCGCGCTCGTGATGAAGTTCGCGCCGTTCGGGATCGGGGCCGCCATCGCGGTGACGGTGGGCAACAGCGGGATCGGCGTGCTCAAGAACCTGCTGGTCCTGGTCGCCACGCTGTACGGGGCGCTGCTGGCCTTCGTGCTGCTGGCGCTGCTGCCCATCGCGCTCGCGGCCCGGGTGCCGATCCGCGGCTTCTGGCAGTGGGTCAAGGCGCCGTGGCTCCTCGCCTTCTCGACCGCGTCGAGCGAGGCGGCACTCCCGCTGGCCATGGAGAACCTCGAGAAGTTCGGCGTGCCGCAGCGCATCGTCGCGTTCGTCCTCCCCACCGGCTACACCTTCAACCTCGACGGCTCCACCCTCTACCTCGCCGTCGCGTCGGTGTTCGTGGCGCAGGCCGCCGGGATCCCGCTGACGGTGGGGCAGCAGGTGCTCATGATGCTCACGCTGATGCTCACGAGCAAAGGCGTGGCCGCGGTGCCGAGGGCGTCGCTCGTGATCCTGGCCGGGGCGCTCGCGACGTTCCACCTCCCGCTCGAGGGCGTGGCGGTGATCCTGGGCGTCGACGCGCTGATGGACATGGCGCGGACGTCGGTCAACCTCGTCGGCAACTGCCTGGCCTCGTGCGTGATGGCACGCTGGGAGCGGGACGTGACGGCGGGGAGCCAGATGGAACTGCGGAAGGCTTAGCACCCCCCAGGGCTCAGGGCTTAGGGCTTAGGGCTTAGCGTTCAGATCCAGACGTCAAGCTCCA
>DASYXP010000027.1:0-16395 GCA_035934835.1 Gemmatimonadales bacterium
TGGTCGTGAACCTGATGGGCGTCGACGCGTTCCTCCCCGGCAGCCAGATCGCGCTGCGGCGGGTGCCGAACATCGACGAGCTCCTCGGCCAGACCTACGAGTTCAAGATCATCAAGCTCAACAAGCGCCGGCGCAACATCGTCGTGAGCCGCCGCGTCATCCTCGAGCACGAGCGCGCCCACAAGCGCGAGCACCTGATGAAGGAGCTCGAGGTGGGCCAGGTGCGGAAGGGCGTCGTCAAGAACATCACCGACTTCGGGGCGTTCATCGACCTGGGCGGCGTCGACGGCCTGCTGCACATCACCGACATGTCCTACGGCCGGGTGTCCCACCCGACCGAGGTGGTCCAGATCGGCCGCGAGGTCGAGGTCAAGATCCTCGACATCGACTGGCAGCGCGAGCGCATCAGCCTCGGCATGAAGCAGCTCCAGGCCTACCCGTGGCAGAACGTCGCCGCCAAGTACCCGGTGGGCACCCGGGTGCAGGGCAAGGTGGTGTCGATCACCAACTACGGCGCGTTCGTCGAGCTGGAGCCGGGCATCGAGGGCCTGGTGCACATCTCCGAGATGAGCTGGACCCGGAACGTCCGGCACCCGTCGAAGATCGTCAGCATCGGCGAGACCATCGACGCCGTGGTGCTCAAGGTCGACGAGTCCGAGGAGAAGATCTCCCTCGGCATGAAGCAGACCGAGCAGGATCCGTGGGTGCAGCTGCCACTCAAGTACCCGGTGGGCACGCGGATCACCGGCAAGGTCCGCAACCTCACCAGCTTCGGCGCCTTCGTCGAGATCGAGCCGGGCATCGACGGCCTGGTGCACATCTCCGACATGTCGTGGACCAAGCGGGTGCAGCACCCGTCGGAGGTCGTCAAGAAGGGCGACACCGTCGACGTGGTCATCCTCAATATCGACTCGGACAACAAGCGGATCTCGCTCGGCCTCAAGCAGGCGCAGGAGGATCCGTGGCTCAAGATCGGCGAGACCTACCCGATCGGCCGGGAGCTCCGCGGCCGCACCGTGCGGATGATGGACAAGGGCGTGGTCGTCGATCTCGGCGATGACCTCGAGGGCTTCGTCCCGATGTCGCAGCTCGGCATCCCGGACACCGACAAGCCCGAGGAGGCCGTGCAGGAAGGGCAGGTCGTCGAGCTCAAGGTCCTCGAGGTCGACCCGATCCATCACCGCATCGTGCTGGCGGTGCTGAGCTACCCCGACGAGCCGATCGTCCCGCCCGTCAAGATCGACTTCAAGGCCACCGAAGGGGAGTGATCCCCGTCCGGTCCGCCGACGCAGACGACGAAGCCCCGGTCCCCTGGATCGGGGCTTTGTCGTTCCGGGCGGGGGATCAGGGCCGGCAGGGCCACTGCCTTACCACGGAGGACACGGAGGATCACGGAGAACGACGCACGATGTGGCGCCGGGCGTGGAGCCCCGTTCGCCGCGAGGGGACCACGGTCGGCAGGGCCACTGCCATACCACGGGGGACACGGAGATGCACGGAGGATGCGTTGTGCTCAACCGGGGAAGCCATGTGGTGCGAGCGCGATCCGGCTGCGCGGTCCGGGCCTGCGGCGTGGGGACCCACTACAGCAGCACGCGCCGAAGGCCGTTCTTCAGGACTTCGACGTTGAAATTGATGATCAGCCCGGTGCGCAATCCAGTGACCTTCAGGTACGTCAACATCTGGCTCAGATGGACCGGCGCCAGGCGTTCAACCGACTTCAGTTCGACGATTAGCTGGTCCTCGACCAACAGGTCCATCCGATACGCCGCTTCGATGTGTCGGCCGCGGTAGGTCACCCCGACAGGGATCTCCATCCGACTTTCGAGGCCGCGGGTGGTAAGCTCCCAGAACAGGCATTGGCGATACGCGGACTCGAGCAGGCCGGGTCCGAGGTGCTTGTGCACGGCGATCGCGGCACCGATGACCTGATCGGTGACGTCATGGGTGAGCGTCCGGAAGAGCGCCATGCCCTACGATATCAACGTACCCCCGACGGCGATGCATCGAAACGATGCGGCACCCACCAAACGAACGCGCTTCGGGTCCTCCGTTGGTCCTGATGCCAGCCCTGCGGACGGGACCGCACCTGCGCGGCCAGGTCACTCGCAGTTCTCCGTGCCGCTCCGTGTACCTCCGTGCCCTCCGTGGTGAGGCAGTGCGCCCCCTTCCGCGATGCCGGTACCCTGTTGGCCCGGGCCGATCCATCGTATTCTCCTCCGCATGCCCACACCCCGTGAACTCCTCGACCAGCTCCACGCCCGCCAGGCCCAGGCCGAGCAGGGCGGGGGGGCGGAGCGCATCGCGCAGCAGCACAAGAAGGGGAAGCTCACCGCGCGCGAGCGGCTCGACCTCCTCCTCGACCCGGGCTCGTTCGTCGAGACCGACCGCTTCGTGACCCATCGCGCCACCGACTTCGGCCTGGCCGAGCAGCAGTATCTGGGCGACGGCGTCGTCACCGGCCACGGCCGCATCGACGGCCGCCTGGTGTACGTCTTCTCCCAGGACTTCACGGTCTTCGGCGGCTCCCTCTCGGAGACCCACGCGCAGAAGATCTGCAAGGTGATGGACCAGGCCGTGCAGAACGGCGCCCCGGTCATCGGCCTCAACGACTCGGGCGGCGCCCGGATCCAGGAGGGCGTCGTCTCCCTTGGCGGCTACGCCGACATCTTCCTCCGCAACACCCTCGCCTCCGGCGTCGTCCCCCAGATCTCGGCCATCCTCGGCCCCTGCGCCGGCGGGGCGGTGTACTCGCCGGCCATCACCGATTTCGTCGCGATGGTCCGCGGCGTGAGCTACATGTTCGTCACTGGCCCCAACGTGGTGAAGACCGTCACCCACGAGGACGTCTCGTTCGACCAGCTGGGCGGCGCCGACGTCCACGGCGGCACGAGCGGCGTGGCCCACCTGGTGCACGATTCCGAGCCCGAGTGCCTGCTGGCCATCCGCGAGCTCCTGGCCTACCTCCCGTCCAACAACGTCGACGAGCCGCCGGTCCACGCCACCACCGACCCGGTCGACCGGCGCGACGAGGCGCTCCTCGACGTGATCCCCGACAGCGCCGCCAAGCCCTATGACATGCACGACGTCATCCGACGGGTGGTGGACGAGGGGCGGTTCTTCGAGATCCACGGCGAGTTCGCCGGCAACATCCTGTGCGGCTTTGCCCGGCTGGGCGGGCGGCCGGTCGGCGTGGTGGCCAACCAGCCCGCCGTCCTGGCCGGCGTCCTCGACATCAACGCCTCGGTCAAGGGCGCCCGGTTCATCCGGTTCTGTGATGCCTTCAACATCCCGCTCGTCACCTTCGAGGACGTGCCGGGGTTCCTCCCCGGGGTGGCCCAGGAGCACGGCGGGATCATCCGGCACGGCGCCAAGCTGCTCTATGCCTACTGCGAGGCCACGGTGCCCAAGCTCACGGTCATCACCCGGAAGGCGTATGGCGGGGCCTACGATGTGATGAGCTCGAAGCACATCCGCGGCGACCTGAACCTCGCCTGGCCCACTGCCGAGATCGCGGTGATGGGGCCCAAGGGCGCCGTCGAGATCCTCTTCAAGGACAAGATCGCCAAGGCCAAGGACCCGACCGCCGAGGCGCAGAAGCTGGCGGACGACTACACCGCGAAATTCGCGACGCCGTACCAGGCCGCCGCCCGCGGCTACGTGGACGACGTGATCGACCCGCGCGACACCCGCCCCCGCCTGATCGAGGGGCTCCGGGCGCTCGCCACCAAGCGGGACCGCAACCCGCCGAAGAAGCACGGGTGCATCCCCCTCTGACCGGCGCCCGGGGGTGGCCGCCCGGCCGGGCCGGGGCTAGAATAGAAGGGTCCCGATGACACCCTCGCCGCAGTCCTCGCTCCGTGCCCGTCGCCGCGTCCTCGCGCTGGCGGGAGGCTTGGCCTGTGCGCTCACCTCGCCGCTCCTGGCGCAGGGCGCCATCGATCCCTTCGTGGCACCCCGCGCGGTCGAGATGGACCGCACCGGCGAACGCGCCGCCGCCACCCAGTACCTCGGCCGCTACCTCGCCACCGCCCCCGATGACGGGCGGGCGTGGCTCGCGCTCGGCCGCTTCTACCTGATGGACGCCCGCGACTGGCACGCCCGCGGGCACGCCGGCGTCCCCGATGCCTCGATGGTGCTCGACTTTGCGGTCACGGCGCTCGAGCAGGCGGTCCGCCTCGAGGTCGATTCCGGGTCGGTGCTGCGCGACCAGGCCGACATGGCCCGCGCCCTCCTCGTCACCGAGGACTCCGGGTGGGAGGTGGCCCTCGCCGACTGGGGTCGCCCCGCCGCGGCGGCGGCGCTCCCCGGCATCGTCACCGAACTCGGCGCCAACCTGGTCAATTCCTGCCCCAGCGGCGGCGTCCTCCTCACCGGGAGCGACCTCGAGAATCTGGCCGTCTGGCACGCCATCCTCGTGTCCCGCCACCGCATCGACGTCGTGCCGGTCGTGCCCCGACTCTACGCCACCGACGCCCGCTATCGCGCCAGCGTGGCCCGTGCGCTCGGCGTCGACTCCGCCCTCGGCGTCCGCAACGCGATGGCCGACGTGGCCCGGCACCGGCCGGTCTGCGCCACGCCGCTCGCCGACAGCGCGGCGGTCCCTGCCGGTGCGGCCACCGTGGTCCGGCTGGTGCGGGTGAGCGGCGCCGACACCTCCGCCACCGCCGACCTCCTCACCTTCACCTCGTTCGTCGCCACGGCGCGCGCGGGGCGCTCCGTCTGGCTCCCCGACGTGATGAAGAGCTACGCCACCGCCGCCGCGCGGAATCCCGCGCTCTGCCGGAGCATCTTCGGCCAGGTCGCCGACCGTCCCGACGACGCCTGCCGCTGAGCGGCGTTCCCTGCTCCTGACGTTCACCCCTCCGATCATCCGATGACGAAGGTCCTGGTCGCCAACCGGGGCGAGATCGCGCTGCGCGTCATCCGCGCTTGCCACGACGAGGGCCTCGAGGCCGTCGCGGTCTACTCCGATCCCGACCGCCTTGCGGCCCACGTCCGCGCCGCCGACCACGCCGTCCGCCTCGGCGCCGCCGCCCCCGCCGAGAGCTACCTGCGCATCGACCGCATCATCGACGCGGCGCGCACGTCAGGCGCCACGCTGGTCCACCCCGGCTACGGATTCCTTTCCGAGCGCGCCGCCTTCGCCGAGGCGCTGGCCGACGCGGGGCTGACGTTCGTCGGCCCCCCCGCCGCCGCCATCCGCGCCATGGGCGACAAGACCTCCGCCCGCGAGCGGATGGCCGCCGCCGGCGTGCCGATCGTCCCCGGCGCCCACGTGGCGGCGGGTGAGCCCGAGGCCGCCGCCGCAGCGAAGGTCGGGTTCCCCCTCGTCGTCAAGGCCTCCGCCGGCGGCGGCGGGAGGGGGATGCGCATCGTCCGGTCGGCCGCGGAGCTCGCCGGCGCGCTCGCCTCGGCCGCATCCGAGGCGGAAAAGGCCTTCGGCGACGGACGCGTCTACCTCGAGCGCTACGTCGAGCGGGGCCGCCACATCGAGGTGCAGGTCCTGGCCGACGCCGACCGCGTGGTGCACCTCGGCGAACGCGAGTGCTCGGTCCAGCGGCGCTACCAGAAGCTGGTGGAGGAGAGCCCGTCCGTCGCCGTGACACCGGAACTCCGCCGGGCCCTCGGCGCCGCCGCTGTCTCCGCCGCTCGGGCGGTGGGCTACCGCGGCGCCGGGACGATCGAGTTCCTCCTCGCCGCCGACGGCGCCTTCTACTTCCTCGAGATGAACACCCGCATCCAGGTCGAGCATCCGGTGACGGAGCTGGTCTACGGCGTCGACCTCGTGCGGGAACAGCTCCGGATCGCGCAGGGCCACCCGATGCGGGTGCCCGATCGCGAGCTCCATCCCTCCGGCTGGGCCATCGAATGCCGCATCACGAGCGAGGATCCCGCCAACGGCTTCCTCCCCGGCAACGGACGCCTCGCGTACCTGCGGGTGCCGGGCGGGCCCGGCATCCGTTGGGATGGCGGCTACGAGCTGGGCGATGAGGTGACGCTCCACTACGACTCGCTCCTCGGGAAGCTCATCGCCTGGGGTGGGACCCGTGACGAGGCGATGGCCCGGATGCGCCGCGCGCTCGACGAGTTCGTCCTGGCCGGCGTGCCCACCTCGATCCCGTTCCACCGCCGGCTCCTGGCCGATCCCGCCTTCCAGCGCGGCGAGATCGACACCCAGTTCCTCGAGCGGCGCCCCGACCTGGCGCGGGCCGAGCCCGACGCGACCACGCTGCAGGCTGTCGCCGTCGCCGCGGCGCTCGCGGAGGCGGAGGCGCGCGAGCTCCGGAAGCCCGCCGTGTCCGATGAAGGCGCCGCGCACTCCGCCTGGCGCGCCGCCGCCCGCCGGGAAGCGCTCCAGTGACCGCCCCGGTGCGGGTGCTCCGCGTGGCCGCCGGCGGCGAGGGCGTGGGCAAGCTCCCCGACGGGCGGACGGTCTTCATCCCCCGCACCGCCCCCGGCGACCTCGTGGCCCTGGCCGACGTCGAACTCCGCAAGCGCTTTGCCCGCGCCCGCATCGGCGAGGTGGTCGAACCGGCGCCGGACCGGGTGGCGCCACGCTGCGTCCATTATGACCGCGATCGCTGCGGTGGATGCCAGCTCCAGCACCTGTCGCCGGACGCCCAGCGCGCCGCCAAGCGCGCCATCGTGGGCGATGCCCTCCGTCGCATCGGCGGGATCGACGTCGCCGATCCGGAGGTGGAGCCGAGCCCGTCGGCGTGGGGCTACCGGAACAAGCTGACGCTCGCCGTAGAGGGCGGGCGGATCGGCCTCCATCCGCTCGACGCACCGACCCGGGTGTTCGACCTCGAGCGCTGCGAGATCGTGGCCCCGGCGCTGCAGGAGCTCTGGAGCGCGCTCTCGCCCCTCCGCCGGTCGCTGCCCGCCGATGCCGAACGCATCGTCCTCCGGGTCGATCGCGACGGGGGCCGGCACGTCATCGTCGAATGCCCGGCGGGGACGATCTGGGCCGGCGGTGCCGAGCTCGGGCGGCGGCTCGCGGCGTCCGGGATGGCGGTGACGGTCTGGTGGCGCCCCGAGGGGGGCGCCGCGCGGGTGGTCTCCGGTTCCGCCGACGCCTATCCGGCCACCGTCTTCGAGCAGGTCAACCCGGCCTTGGGTGACGCCATCCGGCGCTACGCCGTCGAGTGCGCCGAGCCGGCGTCCGGTGAGCGGGTGTGGGATCTCTACGCCGGCATCGGCGAGACAACTGAACTGCTCCTCGAACGAGGGGCGGTGGTGGACTCGGTCGAGCTCGATCGCCGGGCGGTGGAGCAAGGGCAGCGGCGGTCGCGGTTCGGACCGCCTCCCGGGAGCCAGGCGCCGGGCGGTCCGGTCGAGCGCCACGCCGGGCGGGTCGAGGACCAGGTGGGCCGGCTCCCGCGCCCGGCAGTCGTGGTCACCAATCCGCCCCGGGTGGGGATGGAGCCGGCGGCGGTCGCTGCCATCGCCGCCGCCAGGCCCCGGCGGATCGTCTATGTCTCGTGCGACCCGGCCACGCTGGCACGGGATGTCGCTCGGCTTGGGGGCGGCTACCGGGTGCGCTCGGTCCGCGCCTTCGACCTCTTTCCACAGACCGCCCACGTCGAGACCGTGCTCGTGCTGGAGGCCGCGTGAAGTACTTCGTCGACGTCGGGGGGCGGGAGTTCGTCGTCGAGGTGGACGGCGGGCGGGTCACGGTCGACGGTATGGTGATCGAGGCCCACCTCTCCCGCCTGGAGGGGACGCCCCTCTGGCACCTCCTCCTGGGCGATGCCTCCTGCACGCTCGTCCTCGATGCGGACGGGCGTGGGCGGTGGCGGGCGGAGCGGTTCGGGGAGCGGTGGGAGGTGGAGGTCGTGGACGAGCGGACCCGCCACGTGCGGTCGCTGACCGGAGGGGGGACCAAGGCGGCGGGGCCCCCGGTGCTCAAGGCGCCGATGCCGGGGCTGGTGGTGCGGGTGCCGGTGGGGGTGGGGGATACCGTGGCGGCCGGGGCCGGGGTGGTGGTGCTCGAGGCCATGAAGATGGAGAACGAGCTCCGGGCCCAGGCCGGGGGGAGGGTCTCGGCCGTCCACGTCCGCCCAGGGCAGGCGGTGGAGAAGGGGCAGGTGCTGGTGGAGTTCGCCCCGACCACGCTCCCTTGACCCAACCCGTTGTCCCCGGCTATTTTGGAGGTCTGTCCCTAAGTCGAGACTTTTACCCGGGGTAAGCGCAGGTCATGGAGACGTTCTCCGCCAAGCCCAAGGATCTTTCGCACCGCTGGCTCCTCGTGGACGCCACGGACGTGCCGCTCGGCCGGTTGGCGAGCCGCGTGGCGCAGCTGATCCGCGGCAAGCACAAGCCGACCTTCACGCCGCACATGGACGGCGGCGATTTCGTCGTCGTGGTCAACGCGTCGAAGGTCAAGCTCACCGGGCGCAAGCTCAGCGACAAGACGGTGTTCTCCCACACCGGCTACATGGGCCACGAGAGCCATACGCCGATCCGGAACATCCTTGCCAAGCACCCGGACCGGGTCATCGAGAAGGCGGTCTTCGGGATGCTGCCGAAGAACTCGCTCGCCAAGCAAAAGCTCCGGACCAAGCTCAAGGTCTACGGCGGTGCTGAGCACCCGCACCAGGCCCAGGCCCCCGAGCCGACGTCCGTCGCCCCGACCGCGAAGAAGAAGGTGACCGCATGACCGCCAAGAGCGAATTCCGCTGGCAGGCCGTCGGCCGCCGGAAGACGAGTGTCGCCCGGGTGTACCTGACGCCCGGCACCGGCAAGTGGGACGTCAACGGCCGCACCCTCGGCGACTACTTCCCGCGTCCGTCGCTGGTGCAGCACATCCAGCAGTCGTTCACCGTCACCGACACGCTCGGCGCCTTCGACGTCAAGGCCCACGTGGACGGCGGCGGCCAGTCCGGGCAGGCCGGCGCGCTCCGCCTCGGGATCGCGCGGGCGCTGATCTCGGCCGACGCGCAGCACCGCGCCAAGCTTCGCACGGCCGGGCTCCTCACGCGCGACCCGCGCGAGGTGGAGCGGAAGAAGCCGGGCCGTCCCGGCGCCCGGAAGCGGTTCCAGTTCAGCAAGCGGTAAGCTTGCGCAGTCCGGGGGCGCACAAGGGTGCGCCCCCATCCCGCACATCGCTGGACCTTGCGCCGGGTGTCCCGGGCCGGTACGGACCCGGGATCAGCGCAGGGGACGAAGGCGATGGACGCCGAACCCCAACGAAGGACCAGGAAGACCTGAATGGCACAGCCCCAGTTGCAGGACCTGCTCGAAGCCGGCGTCCACTTCGGACACCAGACCCGGCGGTGGAACCCGAAGATGCGGCGCTTCATCTTCGCCGAGCGTTCGGGCATCTACATCATCGACCTCCAGAAGACCCTCCGCCAGATCCAGCAGGCCCAGGAGCTGCTCAAGAGCGTCGTGCTCAAGGGCGAGGCCGTGCTGTTCGTCTGCACCAAGAAGCAGCTGAAGGGCATCGTCCAGGCCGAGGCGCAGAACAGCAACTCGTTCTACGTGACCGAGCGCTGGCTCGGCGGCACGCTGACCAACTTCCAGACGGTCAAGAAGCAGCTGCGGCGCCTGCGCGACCTCGAGCAGGGCGCGGCCGAGGGCGATTTCGAGCACTACACCAAGAAGGAACAGCTCCTCTTCGAGCGTGAGCGCGAGAAGCTCTCCCGCAACCTCGAGGGGATCAAGAACATGGCCCGGCTCCCGGGCGCCCTCTTCGTCGTCGACGCGAAGAAGGAGAAGATCGCGGTCTCCGAGGCCAACAAGCTGGGCATCCCGGTCGTGGCCATCGTGGACACCAACGCCGATCCCGACGTCATCACGGTGCCGATCCCGGGCAACGACGACGCCATCCGCGCAGTGTCGCTCGTGACCGGCGCCCTGTCCGACATCCTCAGGGAAGCGCGCGCGCAGATGCCGCTCCGCGAGGTCGTCGAGGACGGCGAGGGTGAGACCTACAGCACCGACGGCGGCACCGAGGGCGATGCCGACAGCGAGCGCCGCCGCCGCCGCCCGCGGCGCAAGCGGCGGCCGAAGCCGGAGGCCATCGCGGCCCGGCTCAAGACCGACGCGGTCGACGGGGAGCCCGGCGCCGCGACGGCCGGCAGCGACGCGTAAGCCGACGGACGTTCCGTCCGGCAGCATCCGCCGCCGCTCGTGGTCCGTTCCCGGCCGTGAGCGGCGGCTCGTCTATCCACACTGAGCGTGAGCACCATGGCAACGAAGGCGGTCACCCCCAAGGATGTCAGCGAACTCCGCGCCCGCACCGGCGCGGGCATGATGGATTGCAAGAAGGCCCTCGAGGAGACCGGCGGCGACATGGACCTGGCCGCCGAGTACCTCCGGAAGAAGGGCATCGCCAAGGCCGAGAAGCGCGCCGGCCGTGACGCGATGCAGGGCCTTATCTTCCTGAACGCCGCCGAGGATGGCGACTTCGGCACGATGGTCGAGCTCAACTGCGAGACCGACTTCGTGGCCCGCACCGAGGGCTTCCAGACCCTCGGGCTCGGCCTCCTCGCCTTCGCGGCGACGGCGCCGGTCGGCGCGCACCAGGTCGGGACCGAGGGCCCGCTCACGGCCCGGCCGTTCGAGGGGAAGGCCCTGGGCGAGCGGATCAAGGAAGTGGCCGGTGTCATCGGCGAGGCCATCAGCGTCAAGCGCCTGGCGCACTTCCGCCCCCAGGGCGGGGTGGTCGGCTCCTACCTGCACCACAACCGGCAGGTGGGCGTGCTGGTCGAGCTGGACGGCGCCACCGGCGATCCCGCGCTCGCGCTCGCCAAGGACGTGGCGCTCCACATCGCCTCGGCCGACCCGATCGGGGTCTCGGCCCAGGACATCCCGAAGGAGCTGATGGACCGGGAGCGGCGCATCGCCGAGGAGCAGGTGGCCCAGGAAGGGAAGCCGGAGCCGATCCGGGCCAAGATCGTGGAGGGGAAGCTCAGGAAGTTCGCCCAGGAGCGCTCGCTCCTCGACCAGCCCTTCGTCAAGGACGAGGCGAAGACCGTGGCCGACCTCCTCAAGGCCGTGCCGGGTGCCCGCGTGGTCCGGTTCGCCCGCTTCCGCATCGGGGATGCCTGATGGCGCTCGCCTACCGCAGCGCGCTGCTCAAGGTGTCGGGTGAGGCCCTGGCCGGCGACAAGGGCCAGGGCCTCGATTTCCGCGTGGTCGGCGCCCTCGCCGACGCCATCAAGGACGTCCACGCCCTGGGCGTCCGGCTGGCGCTGGTGGTGGGCGGCGGCAACATCATCCGCGGCGCCACCGCCAGCCGCGAGGGGCTCGACCGCGTCTCCGCCGACTATATGGGGATGCTGGCGACGGTCATCAATGCGCTCGCGGTGCAGGACGTCCTGGAAAAGAAGGGCGTCGACACCCGGGTCATGACCGCCATCCGGATGGAGTCGCTGGCCGAGCCGTACATCCGGCGCCGGGCCCAGCGCCACCAGGAGAAGGGGCGCCTGGTGCTCTTTGCCGGCGGCACCGGGAACCCCTTCTTCTCCACCGACACCGCGGCGGTGCTCCGGGCCCTCGAGGTCGAGGCCGAGGTCATCCTCAAGGGCACCAACGTCGACGGCATCTACACCGGCGACCCGCGCAAGGACCCGAAGGCCAGGTTCATCCCGGAGCTGTCCTACCAGGATGCGATCGTGAATAACTACGAGGTGATGGACGCCAACGCGTTCGGCCTCTGCAAGTCGAACAACCTCCCGATCGTCGTCTTCAACATCAGCCAGCCCGGCGCCATCACCCGGATCCTGCAGGGTGAGCGGCTCGGCACCATCGTCCGATGAGCACGATCCCCGAGATCAGCCGCCACGCCCGCGAGGCGATGGCCAAGGCGATCGACAGCGTCAAGCGCGAGCTGACCGGCATCCGGAGCGGCAAGGCCTCGCCCAGCCTCCTCGACACCGTGCGGGTCGACGCCTACGGCTCCGCCGTGCCGCTCAACCAGGTGGCCCTGGTGGCGGCGCCCGAGCCGCGGCTCCTCACGGTGCAGCCGTTCGACAAGGGGCTCGCCTCCGCGGTCGAGAAGGCCATCCGCGACTCGGGGCTCGGCCTCAACCCGGCCACCCAGGGCTCCATCATCCGGGTGCCGCTCCCCCAGCTGACCGAGGAGCGCCGCAAGGAGCTGGTCAAGCTGGTGCACAAGCTCGCCGAGGAGGGCCGGGTGGCGGTGCGGCAGGCGCGCGGCGAGGCCCACACCAAGGTCAAGAAGCTCCAGGGCCTCCCGGAGGACGACGTCAAGCGCGCCGAGAAGGAGGTCCAGAAGCTCACGGACGACGCGGTGCGCCAGGTCGACCAGCTGGTGGCGGGGAAGGAAAAGGAGTTGATGGAGGTCTGACGTGACCCACGACGACCTGCTCGACCGGCTCAGGCTCCACGGCGGCGTCCCCGCCCACGTGGCCATCATCATGGATGGCAACGGGCGGTGGGCCACCGGGCGCTCGCTGCCGCGCTCGCAGGGGCACTACGCGGGGATGGGCGCGGTGCGGGAGGCGGTCGAGGGTGCGCTGGCCGCGGGGGTCGAGGTGCTCACGCTCTTCGCCTTCAGCCAGGAGAACTGGCAGCGCCCCGCCGACGAGATCGACGCCCTGATGGCGCTCCTCGAGGAGTACATCGCCCAGGAGGCGCAGGAGCTCCGGCAGGCCGGCGTGTCGGTCCGGATGCTGGGCGACCTCGACCGGCTGGTCCCCTCGGCGCGGCAGGCGGTCGACCGCATCGAGCGCGACACCCAGGGCGGCGAGAAGCTGGCGCTCAACATCTGCATCTCCTACGGCAGCCGCGCGGAGCTCACGCGCGCCGCCCGGCTCCTGGCCGAGCAGGTCGCGCGGGGCGAACGCGACCCCGCCGACATCGACGAGGCGGCGATCGCCCGCCAGCTCTACACCGCGCCGTGGCCCGACCCCGACCTCCTCATCCGCACCTCCGGCGAGATGCGGCTCTCGAACTTCCTCCTCTGGCAGCTCGCCTACGCCGAGATCCACGTGACGCCGGTGCTCTGGCCCGACTTCACCCGGCGCGACCTCTTCCAGGCCATCCTCGACTATCAGCGGCGGGAGCGGCGCTTCGGGCGCGTCTCGGTCTGACGATGGCGAGCAACATGACCCGCCGGGTGGCGTTCGCCGCCGTGGCCATCCCGCTGGCGGGTGCCGTGCTCTGGTGGGGCGGCTGGCCCCTCGTCGTCCTGGTGGCGGCCGCCGGCGTCCTCGGCACCCGTGAGCTCTACGACCTGAGCCGGCGGCAGGGCGTGGCGCCCCTCGTGGGCCTCGGGCTCACCGCCGCGGCACTCCTCCCCCTGTGCGTCTACGTCGCCATCGGGACCGCACCGACGGCCGCCGCGACCGCCGTCGACGCTGCGGTGCTCGGGCTCCTCGTGCTCCTGGCCGTGGCCCTCTGGCGCCGCGCGCCGGGGGAGCACCCGCTGGCCGCGGTGGCCGTCACCTTCTTCGGCGTGCTCTACACCGGCGCGCTCCCCTGCTACCTGATCGTCATCCGGCACGGGCGCTTCGGCGTCGAGTCGTGGGGCGGCCTCGCGCTCGTGATGTTCCCGCTCGTCATCACCTGGACCTGCGACACCGCCGCGATGTTCGGCGGCAAGCTGGTCGGCGGGCCCAGGCTCGCGCCCGTCATCAGCCCGGGGAAGACCTGGGCCGGCGCCGTGGCCGGGGTGCTCGGCGCCGTCGTCGTGGCGCCGCTCTACCTGCGCTGGGCGCTCGGGCCGGCGGGGATCGTCATCTCCGCCGCCCAGGCCGCCGGCGTCGCGGCGATCCTCGCCGTCGTGGGGCAGGCCGGCGACCTCGCCGAGTCGCTCTTCAAGCGCGAGGCGGGGGTCAAGGATTCGAGCCAGCTGATCCCCGGCCACGGTGGCGTCCTCGACCGCTTCGACTCGCTCTATTTCGTCCTCCCCGCGGCGGCCTTCCTGTACCGCGCCCTCGGCGTCCTCTGATGCGCGGCATCGCCCTGCTGGGCTCCACCGGCTCCATCGGCGAGAGCACCCTCAACGTCCTCCGCCGCCAGCGCGACCACTTCCGCCTCGTGGCCCTCACCGGCGGCCGGAACCGCGAACGCCTCGAAGCGCAGGTGGCGGAGTGGCGCCCCGCGTTCGCCGGCCTGGTCCACCCCGGGGCCGCGAACGGATTCCCCGGCGGGCCCGAGTGCCTGGTCGAGGCCGCCACCCGGCCCGACGTCGACATCGTCGTCAACGCGATCGTGGGAGCGGCGGGGCTCGACGCCACGCTGGCGGCGCTCGCGGCGGGGAAGCGGGTCGCGCTCGCCAACAAGGAGACGCTGGTCATGGCCGGGCCGCTGGTGCTCGACGCGGCGCGGCGGGGCGGCGGCGAGATCGTGCCGGTCGACTCCGAGCACAGCGCGGTGCTGCAGTGCGTCGCCGGCGCGGCACGCCCGCTCAGCCGGCTCATCCTCACCGCCTCGGGCGGCCCGCTCCGGGAATGGCCGGCGGACCGGGTGGCCACCGCGTCGGTGGAGGACGCGCTCCGGCACCCGACCTGGCGGATGGGGGCCAAGATCAGCGTCGACAGCGCCACGCTCGCCAACAAGGCGCTCGAGGTCATCGAGGCGCATTTCCTCTTTGGCCTGGGCTACGACGCGCTCGAGGTGGTGGTCCATCCCCAGAGCGTGGTGCACGCCTTCTGCGAGTTCGAGGACGGGAGCATCCTGGCGCAGCTCGGCTTCCCGTCGATGGAACTCCCCATCCTCTACGCCCTCACCCACCCGGCCCGGCTCCCCGACAGCGGCGTGCGGCGGTTCGATCCGGTCGCGGCCGGCCCCCTCACCTTCGAGCCGGTGCGCATCGACGCCTTCCGGGCCTTCGCCGCCGGGGTCGCGGCGGGGCGGGCGGGGGGCACGGCGCCGGCGGTGTTCAACGCCGCCAACGAGGTGGCGGTGGCGGCCTTCCTGGCCGGCGAGATCCCCTTCGGCCGGATCGCGGAGTCGATCGAGCGGGTGCTCGAGGCCCACCGGGGCCAGCCCGCCACCGACCTCGCCGCCGTGCGCGCTGCCGACCGCTGGGCGCGCGACCTCACCCGAAAGACCCTGTCGTGAGCACTCTCCTCGGCCTGCTCGTCGTCCTCGGGATCCTGGTGTTCATCCACGAGGCGGGGCACTTCGCCGCCGCCAAGTGGGCCGGCATCTGGGTACACCGCTTTTCGCTGGGCCTCGGCGCCCCGATCAAGGCGCTCAGCTTCACCCGGGGCGGCACCGAGTACTGCATCTCCTGGCTCCCCCTCGGCGGCTACGTCAAGATGGCCAGCCGGGAGGAGGAGGCCACCACCAGCGCGCTCGAAGGCGGGGCCGTCACCAGCCCGGTGCCACCCGGCGGGTACTACGAGGACAAGCCGGTCTGGAAGCGGATGGTGGTCACGCTCGCCGGCGTCGGGATGAACACGCTCTTTGCCTGGTCGGCGTTCGTGTTCCTCGCGGCCAAGAACGGGAAGCAGGTCATCCCGGAGACGCGGATCGGGCGGGTCAACACCGTGGCGCTTCCTGCCGGCGCCGAGGCGCTGGGGCGGCTCACCCCGGGCGACCGGGTCACCGCGGTCGACGGGAAGCCGGTGCATTCCTGGGACGACGTGACCAGCGGCCTCATCTCCGCGCCGGGGAGCACCGTCTCGCTCACAGTGAACGACAGCCTGAGCGTGGTGCTGCGGATCCCCCCGGCCGCGCTCGAGCGGCGGGCGGACGCCGCGAATGCCCTCGCGCCGTGGCAGCCCGCGGTCATCGAGCTGGTGCAGCCGTCGTGGCCCGCGGCCCGCGCAGGTGTGGCGCCGGGTGACACGATCCTCGCGGTCGACGGCCGGCCCATCGTGCAATGGTACGACCTGGTGGACGTGCTCAAGGCGAGCCCGGGCCGGGAGCTCGCCATCGAGGTGGGGCGTGCCGCCGGCAGGACCACGCTCAAGGTGACGCCGGAGGCGTTCGACACCGCCGGGAAGACGATCGGTCGCGTCGGGATCGGGCCCCACATCGACGTTGTCTCCACCCGCTACTCGCTCGCGAGCGCCGTCGGGGCCGGCACATCGGCCACCACCCAGGCTGCGCTCACGATCGTCCGCACCATCCAGGGGCTGGCCACCCGGAAGATCTCCGCCAAGAACCTGGGCGGACCCATCATGATCGGGCAGATCGCCGCGCAGAGCGCCAAGCTCGGGCTCGACGCCTTCCTCGCCGTGCTCGGCCTGATCTCCATCAACCTCGCGATGCTCAACCTCCTGCCCATCCCCGTCCTCGACGGCGGCCAGGCGGTGTTCCTGCTCTATGAGGGGATCGTCCGCCGGCCGATGCCGGTCCGGTGGCGGGAGGCGCTGATGCTGGTGGGGATCGCGCTGGTGGTGCTGCTGATGCTGCTGGCGAACTGGAACGACGTGAGGCGGATCTTTGGTTGGTGAGACGTAAGACGTG
>DASYXP010000340.1:0-2868 GCA_035934835.1 Gemmatimonadales bacterium
CTGGTGGCGGTCGCGGTGGTGATGCGGCCGGAGGTGCAGGGGATGGCCGCCCAGGTGCGCGGCGCGAGTGCCGCGGCGTCGCTCGCCCAGCAGTACTTCCTGCCGGACGTGTCGCTCGGGGTGAGCAAGAACCTCGCGGCAGGGAGCCCCGACACCTATACCTTTGCCCTCGGGTTCTCGGTGCCGCTCCTCTTCTGGAACCACCAGCGGGGGGAGGTCGCCGAGGCGCGGCACCACCAGCGCGAGCTCGACGCGTCCGCGCGCGACCTGGCGGCGCAGGTGGAGCAGGAGGTGCGCGCCGCGTGGGCCGCGGCCGACGCCGCGATCAAGCAGGCCATCTACGTGCGGGACCAGCTCCTCCCGGAGGCCCGGGAGGCGTATCGCATCGTGTCCGTCAACTACGGCCTCGGGGGGGCCTCGTCGCTCGACGTGCTGAGCGCCAAGGGCGACCTCCTCGATGCCGAGACCCAGTACACCGACGCCCTCGGCGCCGCCAACGATGCCGTGGCGCAGCTCGAGGTGGCCGTCGGCACCACGTTCCCCGGGGATCCCGATGTCCGTTGACCTGAAGTGGCCCGTTGCGCTCGCGGTGCTCGCCGCCGTGGCCGGCTGCGGCCGCCGTCCCGCCGCGACCGCCGCGGCGCCCGGCGATTCGCTGCTCATCACCGTGCCCGAGGCCCAGCGGGGGCGGATCACCGTGGCGACCGTGACCCCCCAGCCGTTCGCGCCGGTGGTCGAGGCCAACGGCGTCGTCGCGTTCGACGGCGACCAGTCGACGCCGGTGCTGGCGCCGATCTCGGGACCGGTCACGCGGATCCTGGTGGAACCCGGCGCGGTGGTCCGGGCCGGCCAGCCGCTCGCCTACGTGGCGTCCCCCGACTTCGCGGCGGCGATGGCGGGATACCGGAAGGCCGCTGCCACCGCGCGCCAGCTCCAGCGCGTCGCCGACCTGAACGAGAAGCTCTACCAGAACGACGGCATCTCCCGGCGCGACCTCGAGCAGTCCCAGACCGACGCCGTGTCGGCGGCCGCCGACCGCGACGCGGCCCTGGAGCAGCTCCGCGCGCTCGGCGTCGACGATTCGACCTTGGCCGCGCTCCAGGCCGACCGGCCGGTGCCGCCGCCGCCGGCGGTGATCCGCGCCCCCCTCGCCGGCACCGTGGTCGAGCGCCTGATCACGCCGGGCCAGCTGCTGCAGGCGGGGAGCACGCCCTGCTTCACCGTGGCCGACCTTTCCCGGATGTGGGTGATGACGAGCGTGTTCGAGCCGGACCTCCCCGACGTGCACCGGGGGGATCGGGCGGAGGTGCGCCCCACCGCCGGCGGCACGGCATACGCCGGCACCGTCGACAACATCGCCGCCGAGGTGGATTCCGACACCAAGGCGACCGCGGTGCGGGTGGTGGTGCCCAACCGCGGCGGGCTCCTCAAGAAGGACATGTACGTGCGGGTGGCGGTGCGTTCCAGCCGGACCCGCACCGGGATCCTGGTCCCGGTGGGCGCGGTGCTCCGGGATGACGACAATCAGCCGTTCGTCTTCGTGGCCGCCGCGCGCGCCGGGGCGTTCGAGCGCCGCACCGTGACGCTCGGCGAGCGGGTGGGCGACGTGTATGACATCCTGCAGGGGCTCCGGCCGGGCGACCGCGTGGTGACGGGGGGCGGGCTGTTCCTGCAGTTCGCGCAGGGCCAGTGACGGTGCCCGGCGCCCCGCGCCCCCGCTCGCTCGTCAATCGCATCGTCGGCGGCGCGCTCGAGCAGCGGATGCTGATCGGCCTCGTCACCGCGGTGCTCGTGGTGGCGGGGATCTGGTCGTTCCGTCGGCTGCCGGTCGACGCGTACCCGGACCTCTCGCCGACGATGGTGGAGTTCATCACCCAGTGGCCGGGGCACGCGGCGGAGGAGGTCGAGCGCCTCATCACGGTGCCGATCGAGGTCGAGATGAACGGCCTCCCGAAGCTCAAGGTGGTGCGGTCGATCTCGCTCTACGGGCTCTCGGACGTCACCCTCACGTTCACCGACGGCACCGACGACTACTTCGCCCGCCAGCAGGCGTTCGAGCGCGTCGGCGACGTGTCGCTGCCCGACGGCGTGACCCCGTCGATGGCCCCGCTCTCCTCGCCCTCGGGGCTCGTGTACCGCTACGTGCTCCAGAGCCCCGACCGGACGGCGATGGAGCTCAAGAACATCAACGACTGGGTCATCACCAAGGCCTATCGCTCGGTGCCCGGGGTCGCCGACAACTCGGCCCTGGGCGGCGAGACGATGCAGTACCAGGTCCTGGTGGACCCGACCCGTCTGGCGGCGGCGGGGCTCTCGGTCGACGCCGTGCAGCAGGCGCTGGCGCAGAATAACGGCAATTCGGGGGGCGGGTTCTACTCCGAGGGGGGCCAGTTCTATTACGTGCGCGGCCTGGCACGCCTCAAGACGCTGGAGGACATCGGCAAGGTCGTGGTGGCCGTGCACAACGGGACGCCCATCCTGGTCAAGGACCTGGGGCAGGTGGTGATCGGTCACGCGCCGCGGCTGGGCCAGTTCGGCTTCAACGGCACCGATGACGCGGTCGAGGGCGTCATCCTGATGCGCCGGGGCGACCAGACCCAGACCGTCCTCAAGGGCGTCGAGGCCAAGACCGCCGAACTCAATGACTCGGTCCTGCCCCCCGACGTCCGCATCCATCCGTTCTACGACCGCAGCGAGCTCGTCGACCTCACCACCCGCACGGTGGAGGACAACCTCCTCCGCGGGATCCTGCTGGTGCTGGTGGTGCTGGTGTTCTTCCTCTACGACCTCCGGTCCGGGCTCATCGTCGCCACCGCGATCCCGCTGGCGCTCCTCTTCGCGTTCGTGTGCCTCGACTGGCGGCACATC
>DASYXP010000323.1:0-8395 GCA_035934835.1 Gemmatimonadales bacterium
GAAGAGCGCGAGCAGTTCCGGATCCCACCCGCGGCGGGCCAGGCCGTAGAGCAGCGTGCGGCTGGCGTTGGTATGGTCGGTGACGTGCGCACGCCCGGACGTGAGCCGGGCCACGATCCAGCTCTCGACCGTCCCCACGGCAAGCTCGCCGCGGGCCGCGCGGCGCCGGAGGTCGCGATCACGGAGCAGCCACTCGATCTTGGTCGCGGAGAAGTAGGGATCGGGCACGAGCCCGGTGCGCTCCGACAGCCACTCAGTCCGGCCCGCAGCCCGGAGTTCGCGGCACCGTTCGGCGGTGCGCCGGTCCTGCCAGACGATCGCGTTGTGGACCGGCCGGAGCGTCGTGCGGTCCCAGAGCACCACCGTCTCCCGCTGGACGTCGATGCCGATCCCGACCACCTGGGAGGCTGAGAGCCCGGCTGCGGCGAGCGCTTGCGTGCCGGCAGCCACCAGGCTGGTGAAGAGCTCCTCGGGATCGTGTTCGACCCAGCCCGGTTCGGGGTAGTGCTGGTGGATCTCCCGGTAGCCGCGGCCGAGCACCGTGCCGTCCTGGTGGATGACGAGCGCCGTGCTCCCGGTGGTGCCCTGGTCGAGCGCGAGGATGGCGCTCATGCCACCTCCGGGACGGGCAGCGTGTGCCCGTTCCGGGTCAGGAGCACGCCCCCGACGATGAGCCCGGCGCCGACCACCTGCACCAGCTCGATCGCCTCGCCCAGGACCCGCCAGGCGATCAGCATCGCCACGAGCGGCACGAGGCAGTTGTAGATCGCCGTGCGGTTGGGGCCCACGACCTTGACGCTCGCGTTCCACAGGACGTAGGCCAGGACGAGGGACAAGAATAAGGAATAGGCGAGCCCACCCCAGGCGGCCGCCGAGACGGCCCCCCACCGGAGGTGGAGGAGGTCCGGGAGGCCGATGAAGAGGAGCCCGGGCGCGCCGGTGATGGTGGTGAGCGCCGTGACCTTGAGGGCCGAGACCTCCGGCGGGAGGCGGCGCACCGCCAGCGTGAAGACCGCCCAGCAGACCGAGGCGCCGAGCATCGCCAGGTCGCCGACGCGGGTGGCCGCGGTGAACGAGGCCTCGTGCGCGCCGACCACGAGCAGCACGCCGACGAACGCCAGCACCAGCCCCGCGCCGACCCAGCGGGTCAGCCGCTCGACGCCGGTGAGGGCGCCCAGGCCCGCCACGAGGAGGGGCGAGGTGGCGAGCAGGATGGCGGCGTTGGCCACCGAAGTGCGGTCGAGGGCCACCATGAAGAGCGTCTGGTAGATCGTGTTGCCGACCACCCCGAGCCACACGAGCCGCCAGAAGAGGCCGGGGGGGAATCGCACGTTGCCCTCGCGGCCGCGGACCACCAGCGCCAGGGCGACTGCGCCCAGCACGAAGCGGATGGCGCCGATGGCGAGGACCGGCACTTCGGCGAGCGTCACCTTGAGCGCGGTGAAATTCGCCGCCCAGATGAGCACCACGGCGAGCATCGCGACGTCGTTGCGGCGGGGGCTCGGCATGGCGGGAAAGGTAGTGTAAGTTTTTGGAGCTGGCAGCGGCCGGCTGACAGCGATCAGCTATCAGTCATCGGCTACCGGCTATCGGCTATCAGCGATCAGGTGGATCGTCCGGATCCGACGCGAGGTCGCCAGCGAACGGCCTTCGAACTCCTCCCTGTAAGCTGATAACTGTCAGCGGATTGCTGATCACCGGCCCCGACCCATCGCCCCGAGCCACATCCATGCAGCTCACCCACCTGGTCCTCGACGTCCGTGACGGTATCGCGTGGCTCACGGTCGACCGGCCCGACAAGCTCAACGCCCTCAACGACGCGCTCATCGAGGACCTGGGCCACGCGGCCCGGCATGTGGCCACCGACTCCGCCATTCGGGGCGCGATCCTGACCGGCGCCGGGAACAAGGCCTTCGTGGCCGGCGCCGACATCGGCGAGCTCGCCGCGCAGACGCCGCAGGAGGGAAAGGCGCGGTCCCAGCGGGGACAGGCGGTGTTCCGAGCCATCGAGCAGTGCGGCAAGCCGGTCATCGCCGCGGTGAACGGGTTTGCGCTCGGCGGAGGCTGCGAGCTGGCGATGGCGTGCCACCTCCGGGTGGCGAGCACCACGGCGAAGTTCGGCCAGCCGGAGGTCAAGCTCGGGATCGGGCCCGGCTATGGCGGCACGGTGCGGCTCCCGCGGCTGGTCGGCAAGGGGCGCGCACTCGAGCTGCTCCTCACGGGGCGGATGATCGACGCCGACGAGGCGTGCCGGATCGGGCTGGTCAACAAGGTGGTGCCGCCGGAGGGGCTCGCCGCCGCGGCCGAAGAGCTCCTGCGGACCATCCTCGACCAGGGGCCGCTGGCGGTGCGGCTGTGCATCGAGGCGGTGGACGCGGGGCTCGAAATGAGCCTGGACGAGGCGCTGCTCCTGGAGGCCAACCACTTCGGGCTGCTCTCGGGCTCGGCCGACATGAAGGAAGGGACGGCCGCATTCTTGGCCAAGCGGAAGGCGGCGTTCCAGGGGAAGTAGGCGGGGCGGAGGGCCGGGACAGCGCGGCCCGTTCCTGTTAAATTCCGTCCATGACACGAAGGTGGGGTCGGCTGGCGGCGGTGCTCTGCCTGGCAGGGGGAGTTGCGGCGTGCCAGCCACGGGAGCGCCTCACCTTCACCGCGCCGGGCGGGAATGGGAGCGGGCCGACGGTGGCGATCACGTCGCCCGGCAAGGGCGACACCACGATCCACGTCGGCGACAGCCTGAATGTCGCCGGCTACGCGACGGACCCGGACGGCGTCGATTCGGTCTGGTTCACGGTGCAGGGCATCGGATTCCAGGTGCCGTCGATCCACGGGAACGGTTCGTCCGACACGGTCTTCTTTGAGCAACATTTCAACGGCTCGGCATTCGCCGACACCGGCACGGTCTACTTCTTCGCGACGGCCGTCGACCAACTGAGCGATACCGGGTTCACCCGAAGCCTGACCATCACGGTCAAGCCGTGAGGCTGCTCCGCCTCGTCGCGCGGGGGTTCCGGAACCTGGCCCCCGCCGACCTGCAGGTCCCGGAGCGGGGCCTGGCGCTCCTCGGACCCAACGGCGCGGGCAAGACGAACCTGCTCGAGGCGGTGTACTACTCGGTCCTCTTCCGGTCGTTCCGCGGGGCCACCGACGCCGAGCTCGCCGGATTCGGCGCCGATGGCTTCGCGGTCGAGGTCGAGTGGGGAGGGTCTCCCGCCCGGACGGCGAGCACCACGTATCACGCCGCCACGAAGGAAAAGCGGGTGCGGGTCGACGGTGTGCCGGAGCGGCGCCTCCAGCGCGCGGCGGGACAGTGGCTGGCCGTGGCGTTCCTCCCCACGGACACCGCCCTGGCCGCTGGGCCGCCCTCGGGACGGCGACAATACCTCGACCGGCTCCTCTCGCTGTCCGACCCGGCGTACCTGGGCGCGCTCTCCCGCTATCGGGCCGCGCTGGCCCAGCGGAATGCGGCGCTGCGGCAGGGGCAGCTGGATCCGGCGCGGGCGTTCGAGCCGTCGCTGAGCGAGGCCGGGGCGGAGCTGGTGCGGGCGCGGATCAGGTGGAGCTCGGGCGCCGGCACGGCATTCGCCGCGGAGTTCGAGGGGCTGGGGGAGGCGGAGGCCACGGGG
This sequence comes from Gemmatimonadales bacterium, assembly GCA_035934835.1. Classification (GTDB taxonomy): domain Bacteria; phylum Gemmatimonadota; class Gemmatimonadetes; order Gemmatimonadales; family GWC2-71-9; genus CAMLHU01. The sequence goes on from DASYXP010000323.1 coordinate 3,627, forward strand.
CTCGGATATTCGGGCCGGGTCGAGCTGGCCGACGTGGGTGCGTGGGGGCCGCTCATGCGCGAAGTCGAGGCCCGGGACCGAGCCCGGGGGATGACCACCGTGGGCCCGCACCGCGACGACCTGCGGCTCACCATCGGCGGGCGGCCGCTCCGGGACTTTGGCTCCACCGGCCAGCAGCGGAGCGCCGCGATCGCGCTGAAGCTGCTCGAGCTCGGGACGCTCCGCGCCGCGCGGGGCGAGGAACCGGCCCTCATCCTGGATGACGTGTTCGCCGAGCTCGACCGCGACCGACAGCAGCGGCTTGCGGCACGCCTCACCGACGGCGGCGTGCGCCAGGCGCTCCTCTCGGCGCCGCGGCCCGAGGAGATCCCCGCCAACCTGGGGCTGCCGGTGTGGCGGGTGGACGCGGGCCGGGTGACGGCCGCGTGAACCATCGAGGACGGAGCTGAGCGGCGCCATGGCACGCAGTCCCCGCACCCCCGGCCGGCCCACGCTCCTCGCGGAGGCGCTCGACCAGTGGCTCAAGGGCTCGGGGATCAAGACCCGGGTGGAGCAGGCCGGGGTGGTCGAGGAGTGGGCCGCGCTGGTCGGGCCGCAGATCGCGAAGGTCACCGCACCCGAGAGTGTCACCGCCGACGGCGTGCTGCGGGTCCGGGTGGCGAGCGCGCCGTGGGCCAGTGAACTGAGCCTGATGACGCCGCGCATCATCGGGCGACTGAACGCGGGGCGCCGCACGCGCCTCATCACGAGCATCCGCTGGATCCCGGGCGCGCTCGCCCCGGAACGGCCTTAACCCGCAGGGAGCCATGGCCAAGACGTCCGCCGAACCGAAGAACAAGGAATACGACGCCCAGTCGATCACCGTCCTCAAGGGCCTCGAGGCCGTCCGCAAGCGCCCCGGGATGTACATCGGGTCGACCAGCGAGAACGGCCTGCACCACCTCGTGTACGAGGTGGTCGACAACTCGATCGACGAGGCGCTGGCCGGCTTCTGCGACACGATCTCCGTGACGATCCACCCGGACAATTCCGTGTCGGTCGACGACAACGGCCGCGGCATCCCGGTGGACCTCCACCCGACCGAGAAGATCCCGGGCGTCGAGCTGGCGCTCACGGTGCTGCACGCCGGCGGCAAGTTCGACAAGGACACCTACAAGGTGTCCGGCGGCCTCCACGGCGTGGGCGTGTCAGTGGTCAACGCCCTCTCGGAGCGGCTCGAGGTCAAGGTCAAGCGCGACGGCCAGGTGTACCACATGGGCTTCGTGCGCGGCAACACCGTGAAGAAGCTCACCGTGCTCGGCAAGGCGAAGGACACCGGCACCACCGTCCGCTTCAAGCCGGACCCCGAGATCTTCACGGTGCTGGAGTACAACTGGAACACCCTCGCCGACCGGCTCCGCCAGCTCTCCTTCCTCAACAAGGGGGTGTCGATCACCCTCAAGGACGAGCGGGGGGAGAAGCCGCGGGAGGAGACGTTCTTCGCCAAGGGCGGGCTCGCCGAGTTCGTGGTGTGGCTCAACCGGAACAAGAAGCCGCTCTTCCCGAAGCCGGTGGCGTTCTTCGCCACCAAGGACGAGGTCGAGGTGGACCTCGCCCTGCAGTACGAGGACGGATACAACGAGAACACGTTCACCTTCGTGAACAACATCAACACCCACGAGGGCGGCACCCACCTGACCGGGTTCAAGTCGGCGCTCACCCGCACGATGAACGAGTTCGCCAAGGACAGCCCGTCGCTCAAGAAGGCCGACTTCTCCCTGTCCGGTGAGGACATCCGGGAGGGGCTCACCTGCGTGCTGCACGTCAAGGTCAAGGAACCCCAGTTCGAGGGGCAGACCAAGACCAAGCTCGGCAACTCGGAGGTCGAGGGGATCGTCAAGGCGGTGGTCAACGAGCAGCTGGGCACCTGGCTCGAGGAACACCCGGGGGTGGCCAAGGCCATCATCGAGAAGGCCACGAGCGCCGCCCGCGCCCGCGAGGCCGCCCGCAAGGCGCGCGACCTCGTGCGCAAGAAGTCGGGGCTCGACAACGCGGTGCTCCCCGGCAAGCTGGCCGACTGCTCCAACGACGACCCGAAGACCTGCGAGCTCTTCCTCGTCGAGGGCGACAGCGCCGGCGGCTCCGCCAAGCAGGGCCGCGACCGGTCGTTCCAGGCCATCCTGCCGCTGCGCGGCAAGATCCTGAACGTGGAGAAGGCCCGGATCGACAAGATCCTCAGCAACGAGGAGATCCGGGCGATGATCACCGCGATCGGCGCCGGCGTGCGCGAGGACTTCAAGCTCGACGACGCCCGGTACCACAAGATCATCCTGATGACCGACGCCGACGTGGACGGCGCGCACATCCGCACCCTGCTGCTCACGTTCTTCTTCCGGCAGATGCCGGAACTGATCGACGCAGGGTACGTGTACATCGCCCAGCCGCCGCTCTACCGCGTGGCCAAGGGGAAGGACGTCTTCTACGCCTACGGCGAGCCGGAGCGCGAGGAGTACGTCAAGCGGCTGCAGGGCCCGGACGCCAAGGGCAACGTGATGATCCAGCGCTACAAGGGCCTCGGCGAGATGAACCCGGACCAGCTCCGGGAGACCACGATGGACCCCGCCAAGCGCACGCTGCTCCGCGTGACCCTCGAGGACGCCGTCGAGGCGAGCAAGCTCTTCGACGAGCTGATGGGCGACGAGGTCGAGCCGCGCCGGATCTTCATCGAGAACAACGCCAAGTACGTGTCGAACCTGGACGTCTAGGGCACCAGGCACCGCCCTCAGATGACGGAAGGGGAGGCGCGCTCAGCGCCTCCCCTTCGTCTTCTTCCGCCGGCCCCGGGGCGCCGTCAGGCGGCGGTCTTCCGCTTGGCCATCCCGTACATCACGAATCCCATTGCCACGAGGCCGATGTTGAGGCCCACCACCTTGACCACTGCGATGGTGGGGTGGGGCTCGTTGGCGCCCGGCAGGCAGGCGAGCGCGATCGAGAGCGTGGTGGCCACCGCGCCGAGCGCGCCGAGGAGCACGGCGACGGGCCGGCCGCCGGGGGGCCGGCGGACCCCGGGGCCGGCGGGGAACGACTGCACCCGGATCATCGCCGCGAACATCATCACGTACGGGATGAAGAAGCAGATGATGCACATGTTGACCAGCACGTCGTAGGCGGCCCGCACGGTGGTGCCGGCCTGCCCCAGCACGATGAAGACCCCCGCCACCGCCGACTGGACGATGAGCGCGGTGGCCGGCGTGCCCCACCTGGGATGCAGCTTGCCGAACACCGAGGGCGCCGCCCGGTCGATGCCGGCCACGTACGGCAGCCGGCCCGCGGCGGCCAACCAGGCCCCTACCCCGCCCAGGCTGCTCACGGTCACCAGGATCGCGGCCACCGGCACGACCGGGCCGAGGCCGACGCGCACCGCCGTGTGCTCGATGGCCTGCATGATCCCCTGGATGCCGCTCACCTCGGAGCGCGGCAGCGCCACCAGCACCGCGAAGGTGCCCCCCACGTAGATGGCCACGATGGCGAAGCCGGCGACCAGGACGGCGCGCGGCACGGTCCGGGCGGCGTCCTTGATCTCGCCGCCCATCAGCGACGCCGTCTCGAACCCGCCGAAGGCGAAGGCGAGGGTGGACCAGAAGACGATGTCAGCGAGGTGCGTGGACGGGACCAGGGCGGCCGGACTGAAGTCATTGGCGACGCCGAAGCGGGCCCAGGCGGCGAGCCCCATCAGCACCAGGAGCGCCACCGGCACCCAGGCGGCCCAGGCCCCGACGTTGTGCAGGTGCTTGCCGACGTCGAGACCGACGACGTTGAGCCAGCAGGCGAGCGCCAGGCCGGCAAGCGAGAACAGGATGTAGTAGGTGGCGCTCCCGGACAGCCCGATCCAGTGCGAGCCGCCGATGAAGAGCGCATTCCCCGCCGCGAAGTAGAGGAGTCCCGGGAAGTACACCAGGTTGCTGGCCCAGTAGAGCCAGCCGGCGATGAAGCCTGCGCGCTCGCCGAACGCCTCCTTGACCCAGAGGTACAGCCCGCCCTCCTCCGGATAGCGGCTCGACAGCTCCAGCACGGTGAAGGCGCTGGGGATGAAGATCGCGATGCAGGCGATGGCCCAGATGACGAGGGAACTCGGTCCCGCCGCCGCCGCCGCCGCGATCCACCGCAGGCCCACCACGGCGACGATGAAGAAGAGCACCACGTCGCCGACGCCGAGGACGCGGCGGAGCTGCCCGGGGCCGGTCACGCCGACACCCGGCGTCGTTCGTGCCACCGCCGGCGGGCCCCCGCCACCAGGCCGCCGGCAAGTCCGATCGCGAGCGCCAGCATCACGCTCTCCGCAAAGAGGGGGGCCAGGTCCGGGATGGACGGGAGGGTCCGCGCCACGGGCGCCGGGAGGATGGCCCAGGTGATGAGCGTCCCCAGCGAGTTGTCCACGATGCACACGACGGCGCCGGCGAGCGCCGCGATCAGCCGGCCGCCGCAGTCGTACGCCACGAAGCCCGCCAGGAAGTACATCGCGAGGGACAGGAGGAAGATCGCGGGGCCGTGATACCAGCCGAAGGCCCGGGCGAGCGCCGCCCACGCCGAGTCGACCAGGAGCATCAGGCCGCAGAGTGCCGCCAGCAACGGCGCCAGCCGACGCTCCGGACCCGGGTCGGGCGCGGTCACCAGTTCACGGAGCGGCCGTCAGGCGGCGGCGCCAGCTGGAGTGGGCGACATGCACGAGCCCCCCGACAACGCCAAGCCCGGTGCCGTACACGACCACCGTCCCCACCACATAGGCAATG
>DASYXP010000350.1:0-2084 GCA_035934835.1 Gemmatimonadales bacterium
GTTCGGGTGGAGCTGGGGGATGGGCATGTTGATGAAGATCCACCGCACCTTCCCGGTCGTGATGTACTCCTTCTCGAGCGTCGGGAACGTCTCCAGGAAGAACTTCCGGCAGAACGGGCACTGGAAGTCCGACATCTCGTAGACGGTGATGGGTGCCTTGACATCGCCCTTGCTGCGGAGCTCGAGCATCGGCCCGGGATCGGCCTTCGATTGCCCGGCGAGCGGGGCGGCCAGCAGGAGCGTCACGAGCGTGGCGGCCAGGGCGCGGGTCATTGGCGGATCCGGTGGATGGCGTTGGTGCGGTCGAGGCGGAGGATGGTGCCACGGACCGGCGCATTCCAGTACCACTCCCCTTCGGGGTCGAGCACGTCAGGTGCCCGGACGTACACCCACCAACGCCCCCGGGCCAGCGCGGCGATGGCGGTCCCGACGTCGTCGGTCGTGGCATCGACCGGCGCGCGCCCGAGCTTCTGCGTGAGCGCGGTGGTGATCGGCCCGTAATCCCGGTAGGTGCTATCTTCCCAGCGTTGGATGTCGGCCCGGACCGCCGCCAGGCGTGCCGAGACGGCGGCGTCGGACCTGCCCAGGCGGGCCTGTGCGTCGCTCCGGGCCTGGTCGAACCGGGGGAGGGAATCGGCCAGGCTCGAGAAGCGGGCGTAGGCGTCCCGGTAGGTCGCCGAGTTCCGCGATGCCGTGTCCATCACGGCGCGGAGGGCGGCCATCGCGGTGCGGGCGGAGTCGGCGCGCCACGACGCCGTCAGGTAGCCGGCGAGCGGCGAACGGGCGAGGGCCAGGAGGCTGTCGAGCTCCCGCTGGTGCGGACGGGGCGGGGCCTTGGCCTCGAGCGCCCGGAGGATGCTGTCGCGGTCGTACGGCAGGAACACCACCGGCAGGTGCGCCACCGGCGAGGGCAGGCTGTCGGGCCCCGGCGCCCAGACCGATACGCGGGTCTCGTAGGGACGGCAGGCAAGGGCCAGCACTATCGCGAGCAGGGGGAACCGTGGCACGAACGATCCGTGGGGAGGGCGGGAGGTGACGGCGCTCCGCAAAGTAATCGGCCTGTTGGCGCTCGCTCAACTCGTGGCGGCGCCGGTGGCGGCCCAGAACCCCGCTCTCGACTCCCTGTTCCCGTCCCGGCCGACCGGGTACCTCACCGACCCCGGCAATGTCATCGACCCCGCCTCCGCCGCGACCATCGAGGACCTGGCCCAGCGGGTGCGGGGCGCCACCGGCGCGGAGATCGCCGTGGTGGTACTGCCCACGATCGGCGACCGGGCTGCAGTCGAGGTGGCCACCGAGATCGGGCGGGTGTGGGGCGTGGGCGCCAAGGCGGCGATCGGGAGCGCCACCCGGAATGCCGGCGTGGTGCTGCTCCTGGTCCCGACCCAGGACAACACTCCCGGCACCGGGCAGGTGTTCATCAGCACCGGGAAGGGGACGGAGGGATTCATCACCGACGCCCGGGCCGGCGCCATCCGCGACATGATGATCCCCCAGCTGGCAGCCGGGAAGTACGGCCCGGCGCTGATCACCGGGACCCGGGCGCTCGCCGCGGTGATCGGGCGCGGGATGGGCGTGAGCGACTCGGCCATCGCCAACTGGAGCGGAAGCGAGAACAACGACGATGATGGTGGCGGGGGCTTTCCCTGGCCGCTCGTGTTCGTGGCACTCATCGTCGTCATCAACGTGCTGAACCGTGGCCGGCGGGGCCGATGGGGCGGATCGGGGATATATTGGGGTGGTGGATTCGGGGGCGGCTTTGGCGGCGGATTCGGCGGCGGCGGCGGTGGCTTCGGCGGGTTCGGTGGCGGCGGCGGGTTCAGCGGCGGCGGCGCGGGAGGGAGGTTCTAGGTGACCGACGATATCCTGGCGGGCCTCGACCCGCTCCTGGCCAAGTTCGACGCCGTCCTCGGCGACGGCTACAGCGCCGTCCTCTACGGCAACGCCGCGCGGGGTGAGCCGATGGAGGGCCGCGGCGAGGTGCACGTGCTGCTCATCCTGGACGACGTGGGCCCCGACCGCCTCCGGGCCCTCGGACCCGCGTTCAAGGAGTGGGGGTGCGCCGGGTACCATGCGCCGCTCCT
>DASYXP010000353.1:0-2234 GCA_035934835.1 Gemmatimonadales bacterium
AAGTACGGGCTGGTGGTCTGCACGGCCGGCTACCTCCTCCTGCTCCTGGCCGGTGCCACCTGGTTCCACTGGCTGGGGCTCACGCCAGCATTCACCGCCAGCCATTGACCCGGTGTGCCGGCCGTCCCTGGTCCCTTGACATTTGCCTAATTAATCGTTCAATTAATTCCATGAATGAGCCGACCTCCACTCGGGACCTGATCCTCGATGCCGCCGAGGCCCTGTTCGCCCAGCAGGGCTTCAGCGCCACGTCCATCAAGGAGATCGCCGCGGGAGCGGACGTGAACTCGGCCCTCCTCTACTACTACTTCGCGGACAAGGAGACGCTCTACAAGGCGATGCTCGCCCGCGTGATCGAGTCGATGGTCGCCTCGCTGTCGAGCCGGATGGCGGGCATCGCCGATCCCTCCGAGGCGGTCCGCCAGTTCGCGGTCGCCCAGACCGAATCGCTGCTCCAGAACCCCCTCTTCCCCCGGCTCATCCTCCGCGAGCTCCTCGACCACGAGGCCAAGCACGCCCACGAACAGATCGCCGGCGTCGTGGGGCGCGCACTCCTCCCGCTGGTCCACATGATCGAACTGGGGCAGCGCTCCGGCGCCTTCCGCGCCGATGTCGATCCCCGCTTCGCCGCGATCTCGACCGTGGGACAGGTGATGTACTTCTTCGTCGCCAACCCCGCCGTCGCCGTCCTCCTCGGCACGGCCCCCGGCCCACTCCCGCCGGAGACCGTCCGCCGATTCGCCCGTCACGCCGGCGACTTCGCCGTCCACGCACTCTCGACACGACGGTCCCCATGATCGGATTGCCGCGTATCGTTCCCCCTCGCCCCCTGCGGCGCAGCGGGATACCTGGGCGCCTGAGCGTCTGCACACTGCTCGTGCTTGCCGCTTGCCATCGCGCCCCTTCCCTCCCGTCCGGCGTCGGCACCCTCGAAGTGACGGAGGTGGACCTCGCCCCCTCGGTCCCGGCCCGCGTCACCGAGGTCCGGGTCCAGGAGGGCGATCACGTCCGCGTCGGCGACACCGTGGCCGTGCTCACCCAGGCGGCCCTGGGCGACCAGCTGACGGAAGCGCGCGCGCGGGTGGTCTCGGTGGAGGCGCGACTCCGCGCGCTCACCACCGGCTCGCGCGCTGCTGAGATCCGCCGCGCCGAGGCCGACTCGTCGGCGGCCGCGGCCACCGCGGACCGCGCCGCCAAGGAGTTGGCGCGGATCAAGGCGCTGCAGCCGAGTGGGGTGGCGACGCCGCAGCAGCTCGACGACGCCACCGCCGCCGCCAGCGAGGCCGCGAGTCGCCGGGCCGCCGCCGGGGCGAGCCTCCGCCTGGTCCGCGAAGGGCCGCGGTCAGAGGACGTCGCGGCGCAACAGGCGGAGCTTGCGCGGGCCCGGGCCGCGCTCGCGGCGCTCGAGTCGACCCGCCGGGACCTGGTGCTCACGAGCCCGGTCGATGCGGTGGTCATCTCCCGCAACGCCGAGCCGGGGGAGGTGCTCGGCACCGGTGTCCCGGCGGTGACGCTGGGCGAGGTGAAACGCCCGTATACCCGGATCTACCTTGGCCCCGACGTCCTGCCGACCATCCGCGTGGGCGAGCCCGCCACCGGGGTGCTCGACGGCTTCCCGGACCGACAGTTCCGCGGCCGGGTGGTCGCGATCGCAACGCAGGCGGAGTTCACGCCGCGGGTGGCGCTCACCGAGAGCGAGCGACGCGACCTCCTCTTCGGCGTCAAGGTCGCGTTCGACGACTCGACCGGCGTCCTCACGGCGGGCCTTCCGATCACTGTGACACTCGGGGCGGCCCGGTGACCGACGTTGCCATCCATACCCGCGGACTCCGCAAGGTCTTCGGGGACGTGGTGGCGGTCGACGGGCTTGACCTCGACATCCCCCGTGGCCAGATCCTCGGCCTCCTGGGCGCCAATGGCAGCGGCAAGACGACCACCATCCGGATGCTCTGCGGCCTGCTGGAGCCGACAGCGGGTGACGCGACCGTCGTGGGATTCGACGTCCGCCGCGATGCGGAGCGGATCCGGCGGCGGATCGGGTACATGTCGCAGAAGTTCGGGCTCTACGACGACCTGACCGTGGTGGAGAACCTCCGCTTCTACTCGGCGCTGTACGGCCTGCGGGGCCGGCGCCAGGCCGAGCGGATCGAGCAGCTCCTCGGGGAGCTGAGCGTCGGCGGCCGGGCGCGGCAGCTCGTGGGCCAGCTGAGCGGCGGCTGGCGCCAGCGGGTGGC
>DASYXP010000355.1:0-3205 GCA_035934835.1 Gemmatimonadales bacterium
CAGTACCGGAGCCTCGATCGCCGCGCCACGGCGGGGCGGGCGGAAGCGTGAGGGCCGGCGACTGGTGCGGCGCGAGGGGTGTGGTATTTTGAGGCACCCCTCCTCCCGACCCCACAACGGAGTCCACGGTGCGCCTCCTCCCACGCGACGAGCGGTTCTTCGACCTGTTCACCCAGGTCGCCACGCTCAACGTCGAAGCCGCGGTGCAGCTGGAGGAGCTCATCTCGGTGTCCGAGGACCGGCGGGCGCCGATCGTCGAGGCCATCAAGCGCCTGGAGCACCAGGCCGACGACCTGACCCACGAGGTGGTCAACCGGCTCGACCGGAGCTTCATCACGCCGCTCGATCGCGAGGATATCCACATGCTCGCCTCGCGCCTCGACGACGTGCTGGACCTCATCGACGGCACGGCGCGACGGCTGCAGATCTTCCGGGCCGGGAATGCCCCCACCGGGGCCATCCGGCTGGCGGAGGTCATCCGGCACGCCGCCGAGCAGGTGCTCGAGGCGGTGAAGGTGCTGGAGAAGAACGACCACGGCGTGGTGGTCGACGCCTGCATGAAGATCAAGAAGCTGGAGGAGGACGGCGACGCGACCTACCACGAGTGGCTGGGCAAGCTCTTCGAGGGGGCCACCGACGCGCTGATGGTCATGAAGTGGAAGGAGATCTACGACAACCTCGAGAAGACGCTCGACCACGCCGAGGACGTGGCGAACGTGCTCGAGTCCATCTCCATCAAGCACGCCTGACGATGACGGGCACCGTCTCGTACGTCCTGCTGATCATCGGCGTCGCGTTCGTCTTCGACTTCTTCAACGGCTTCCACGACAGCGCCAACTCCATCGCCACGGTGGTGTCGACCCGGGTGCTCTCGCCGGGGGTGGCGGTGCTCTGGGCGGCGTTCTTCAACTTCGCCGCGGCGTTCACCGTCGGCACCGCCGTGGCCAAGACGATCGGCGGCGGCCTGGTGGACCCGCGGGTGGTGGACCCGCCGCTGATCCTCGCCGCGCTGGTGGGCGCCATCGTGTGGAACATCATCACCTGGCTCCTCGGGTTGCCGACGAGCTCCTCGCACGCGCTGATCGGCGGGCTGGGGGGGGCGGCGGTGGCCAAGGCGGGGGTCGGCGCGCTCCTCGTCAAGGGGTGGATCCCCCCGATCGTGGCGATCGTGGTATCGCCGTTCATGGGGATGTTCCTGGGCCTCACGCTCACCGTCGGACTCGGGTGGGCGCTGCACCGGCTCCCGGGGCGCCCGGTGGAGATCGCGTTCCGCCGGCTCCAGCTCATCTCCTCCGCGCTCTTCTCGCTGAGCCACGGCGCCAACGACGCGCAGAAGACGATGGGCGTCATCGTCGGGCTCCTCGTGGCCACGCAGGCCGCATTCGCCCAGCAGACCGGCTGGCTCCACCACCTTCACGTCACCAACGCGAACACGATCCCGCTCTGGGTCGAGATGTCGGCGTACAGCGCCATCGCGCTCGGCACGGCGGCGGGTGGGTGGCGCATCGTCAAGACGATGGGCACGCGGATCACCAAGCTCCGGCCGTTCGGCGGCTTCTGCGCCGAGACCGGCGGCGGGGCCTGCATCCTGGTGGCCTCGGCGCTGGGCGTGCCGGTGAGCACCACCCACACCATCACCGGCGCCATCGTGGGCGTCGGTTCGGCGCAGCGGATGTCGGCGGTGCGCTGGGGGGTGGCCGGCCGGATCGTGTGGGCGTGGATCCTCACGATGCCGATGGCGGCGGCGATGGCCGCCATCTCCTACCTGATCATCCACTGACGTCGCGGTGCTGACCGGTGTCCCGGCGTCAGTCGTCGCCGGGGCGCCGGCGTTCCGCCTTGCGGAGTGTGCGGTGCCGCTTCGCGGCCAGGCGGCGTTCCTTGGAAGCCTTGGTGGGGCGGGTCGCCTTCCGCGCCCTGGGCGTGGCGAGCGCCGCGGCCACGAGCTCCTGGAAGCGCTCCACGGCGGCCTCGCGGTTCTGGAGCTGGCTGCGGCGGGAGTCGGAGACGATCCGCAGGATCCCGGTCGAGTCGACCCGCCGGCCGAGCTTCCGGATGACGCGTTCGCGCTCCTCGGCCGAGAGCGCGGCCGACGTGCTGACGTCCCAGCGGAGCTCGACCCGGCTCGACGAGGTGTTGACGTGCTGGCCGCCCGGCCCGCCGGCGCGCGAGGCGCGGAACTCGAGCTCGGCGCGGGGCACGCGGACCCGTGCGGTGATGGGGACGGCGTCGGACGGGATGGACATCGCTGGATGCTAACGCGCGCCGCCCCGCCCGGTAAGCGCCGCGCCGCTCCCCCCGTCGCTGGCCCGCGATTACGTTTGGGACGATGACCGACCTCGGACGGCTTCAGGCCCACCTGGCGGGACTCGGGCGGGTGGTGCTCGGGTACTCGGGCGGGGTCGATTCGGCCCTGCTGGCCGTGGCCGGCGCACAGGCCCTCGGGCCCGACCGCTTCCGCGCGGTGATCGGCCGGAGCGCCTCGTATCCCGCCGCGCATCACGCCGCGGCGCTCGACATCGCCGCGCGATTCTCCGTCCCGCTCCTCGAGGTGGACACCCACGAACTGTCGGATCCGCGCTACCTCTCCAACGCCCCCGACCGCTGCTACTTCTGCAAGACCGAGCTCTGGACCGTGCTCGGGCGGGCCCGCGAGCGCCTCTCCTTCGACCTGATCATCGACGGCACCAACGCCGACGACCTCGGCGAGCACCGCCCGGGGCTCCGCGCCGCCGCCGAGCGGGGCGTCCGCTCGCCGCTCGCCGAGCTGGGATGGAGCAAGGAGATGGTCCGCGCTGCGGCGCGCGAGCTCGGGCTCCCGCTCTGGGACGCGCCCGCGTCACCCTGCCTGTCGAGCCGGATCCGCTACGGCCTCGCCGTCACGCCCGAACGACTGGCGCAGGTGGAGGAGGGGGAGGCGTTCCTCCGCGCGCTCGGTGTGACGGGGGACCTCCGGGTCCGCCATCACGGCGAACGGGCGCGGATCGAGGCCGCCCCGGGTGAGTTCACCCGCATCGAGGCGCATTGGGACGCGGTCGAGCGCCGCTTCATCGGGCTCGGATTCGCGGCGGTCGAGCTCGACCCGGCAGGCTACCGTCGGGGAAGCCTCCTCGCGCTCGGCCGGGACGGCGCGCGGTGATCCGGCTCTTTGCCGCTGCGCCGGTCCCGTCGCCGGCGCTCGAGCGGGTGGGCGCGCTGCTGACGG
>DASYXP010000370.1:0-3371 GCA_035934835.1 Gemmatimonadales bacterium
AGGCGTGCTCGTTGGCCGCCATCGCCACCTGGGCGGTGGTGTGGCTCACGGCATCGACGACCTTGCTGTTCCGCTCGGCCTCGGCGGCCACCTGGGCGGCCGCGGCCTCGATCTCCTGGATGGCCGTGGCGATCGCCTCGAGGCCAGTGGCCGCCGCCGAGGCGACGTCCTCGATGCCGGCCACCTTCTTGGTGCCCACTTCCATCGTGCTCGCCACGTCCCGCACCTGCTCCCGAATGACCTTGACCGTCTTGGCCACGTCCTCGGCGGCGCGGGCGCTCGAATCGGCCAGGTTCCGCACCTCGTCGGCCACGACCGCGAAGCCGCGGCCGTGTTCGCCGGCGCGCGCCGCCTCGATGGCGGCATTGAGCGCGAGCAGGTTGGTCTGCGAGGAGATCTGCTTGATCAGGTCGATGAACTCGGTGATCGACTCCGAGAGCTTGGCCAGTTCCTGCACTTCCTTGGCGGAGGTCTGCACCACCTCGCGCACGTCGAGCAGGGTGGCGCCGGCGGCGCCGACGTCCTTGCGGTGGCGTGCCGCGACGGTGCGGATCTCCTCGCCCAGGCGCACCACCCGCGCCGACGCGTCGGCGTTGCTGGTGGCGGCGGTGCGGAGGGTGTTGAGCAGCTGGTCCGCTTCCCGGAGCCCCTGGACCTGGATCTCCGCGCTGCTGGAGACCTTGACCATCGCGGTGGAGATCTCGCCGCTCGAGGCGGCCAGCTGCTCGCTCATGGCGGAGAAGTCGCTGGCGCTGGCGGAGATGGTCTGCGATTCCCGCACGACGGCGCCGACGACCTGTCGGAGCCGGGCACCCATCTCATCCATCGCGGAGGCCAGGCGCGCCAGTTCGAGCGGCATGCTCCCGACCTGGAACGGACGGAGGTCGCCCTGGCCGAAGCGCTCCACCGCGCCGACGAGGCGGCCCAAGGGGCCGCTCACCTGGGTCACGGTGTACCGGCCGATGAGGTTGCCGAAGACGACCACCAGGACCAGGATGCCGCCGACGACCTTTTCCCACCACGTCGCCTGGGTGCGGAGCACCGCCGACCCCGCCAGGGCCACCTGGGTCTGGCTCGCGGTGAGGCGGTGGATGTCGGCCACCAGCGTGTCGGCGGCGCCCCGGGCCCGGTCGGCCATCTTCCGGCCGTCGGCCGCGCGGCCGAGGTCGACGAGGGCGTGGGCCAGGGAGTAGGAGACGTCGAACTCCGCCTGCGCGGTCGCCATCTCGTTCAGGGTGTAGCGGTCGTCGGTGCTGAGCGAGGACAGGCGCCGGTACGACGTCATCGTCGCGTTGGCCGAATCGCCGGCGGCCTGGAAGTCGCGCTGCACCTGCGGCGAGGGCTGCACCATGTACTCCTCCGCCGCCCGGACCTCATCGAGCGCGGACGCGACGAGCCCGTCGCCCAGCGCGTTGGTCTGGACCAGTGCGGCCAGGCTGGCGTCGATCGCCTTCCGGACCCGGCCGAGGGCCACGATGCTGAACACGCCGCTCACCACGCTCAGGATGATGATGACGCCCATCCCGGCGGTGACGATCCACTTGAGACTCCGCATCGACTTCATTGTCCCCCCTCCACCAGCTGGACCGCGCCGCCCTTCACCATCGCGATCAGCACCTTCTTCGTCGGGACGTCGCCGTTGGCGTCGAACTGGATCGGCCCGGTCACGCCCACGAACGTGGGTCGCTTGGTCCCCACCTCGGCGAGCGCGTTCCGGATGGCCTTCCGGTCGGTGCCGACGTCCCCGATGATCTGGGCCAGGAGCTTGACGATATCGTAGGTGGCCGCCGCGGTCTGGTTGGGCGGATTGATCGTCGGGAACGCCTGGTGGTAGCGCTGCACGAACGCCTGGTTCTCGGGCGTGGCCACCGCCGGGAGGTACGCGGCGGTCTGGTAGGAGCCATCCGCGATGGCCCCCTCCCGCTGGAGGCCCTCGAGCCCGTCACCGCCCAGGAGCGGGATGTTGAGTCCGCGGCTGTGGAGTTGCCGCAGGAGTTCGGCGCCGTCGGTCTCATAGCTCGCGGCGAGGAGGAACTGGACCTGGCCGTTCTTCTTCATCAGGTCGAAGTACGGGCCCGTGTCCGCCGGCTTCTCCGGCAGGTACGGGCCGCTCAGCAGCACCTGGCCGCCGAGCTTCTTGAACTCCGAGGCGAACACCTCGCGGAAGCCGCGGCCGTACTGATTGTCCATGTAGAGCACGGCGCCGCGCGTGAGGTTGAGCTGCTGCCGCACGAAGGTCGCGAGGCGGGCGGCGTGGGCCAGGTCGCCGGCGCACACCCGGAAGGTCCAGTCGCCCGCGAACGTCACCTCCGGCGAGCTGGCGGACGGCGAGATCTCGACCACCTGGTGCGCCGGGTCGTTGTACACCGCGGCGGCGGCGAGCGTCGGGCCGGAGAAGGCGCCCCCCACCACCGCCACCACGTCCGACTGGGCCAGGCGCGTGGCCGCGGCCACGGAGGAATCCGCGTCGCCGTAGTCGTCGGCCTCGACGAACTCGATCTTCCGGCCGTGGATCCCGCCCTGCGCGTTGATCTCCTGCGCGGCGAGCTGCGCACCGTACCGGAGCGGCAGGCCGAGCGGGTCGCCGAAGGTGCTCTGGAGGCCGATCTTGATCGGCTGCTGTCCGCCGCCGCCGCACGCGAGCGCGGCCAGCAACAGGAACGGCACCGAGCGACGCCAGATGTGAGCGCCGGCCGGTGAGGCGGGTGCGTGACCGGACAAAGCCACGGGAAGCTCCCTTTGGACGCGGAGACGGGATCCCGCCGAAGGTGGAAGCGGGCATCCGATGTTCAAGTTATGGCGCGGTCAGGGGGGTGGTAAGACCGGCTCAAATGTAACTCCACAACGGAGTTACGGAAAGGCGCGGTTCCCCCAGGCATCCAGCACCCGGCCGTCCACCATGCTCACCGAGGCGTCGAATCCCCGGCCGTGGGCCCGCCAGGTGAGCCGCAGCATCCGCCGGTCCGAGATCCACTGCAGCATCATCATCGGCCCGCGGGTGCGCGGCAGCGGGGCACCATACCTTGCCGACAGGAACTCCCGCCAGCGGTCGAGCCGGGCCGAGGTCAGCCGGGCCGACAGCGTGAGCACAGTGGCGGTGTCGTTAACGGCCGAGAACCAGAGGTCGACGGTGCGGTCGGCGTCGGCGGTCGAGAGGCTGGCTCGGCACTCGCTCAGGTGCGGATCGGCCTGGCTGGCCTTGCACTCCACGCTGTCGGCGCCGCCCGCGTGCGCCGCGGTGTCGATGGCGGGGCGTGCCATCCCGGGACGGAAGCCGAGGAACTCGAAGGCCACCGGCGCCGCCTGCGCGCTGAGCCCCCGGCCGCCGGCGGCCAGGAGGAGAACCACAAGCCACCGCCCGCCGCGCGCGA